>WQTX01000016.1 GCA_009786075.1 Bacteroidota bacterium
CCTACCCCTACAAATTCCTGTACTGTGGTGTAGCCTGTGCTTACGCCTTCTACCATGTTTTTGATAAGCGAACGATACAAGCCGTGTTTCGAGCGGGCATCTTTCTCTTCCGATGGGCGTACGATTTCTACTTGGTTTCCTTCTTGTTTTACAACAAAACCTTCTTCTATTTTTTGTGTCAATTCCCCTTTTGGTCCTTTTACCGTAACTACGTTATCGGCAACGGTTACGCTAACTTTATCGGGAAGATTTATAAGTGATTTTCCAATACGTGACATTACTTTGAATTTTTAATAAATGTAACATAAAACCTCTCCACCAACATTAAGCGTGCGCGCTTCTTTATCGGAAATCACACCTTTATTGGTCGATAAAATTGCTATACCTAAACCATTGAGCACACGTGGCAATTCTTCGGTTGACACATATTTACGCAAACCCGGTTTACTTACTCGTTGGATTGATTTTATAGCCGGAGTTTTGGTTATCGGATGATATTTAAGAGCTATTTTAATAACTCCCTGGGGTCCTTCATTTTCAAATTTATAACTTAAAATGTACCCTTTGTCATGTAGTACTTTTGTCATTTCCTTTTTCAAGTTTGAAGAAGGAATTTCTACTACTTTATGACGTGCTGTTTGAGCATTTCTAATACGTGTTAGAAAATCTGCTATTGGATCTGTCATGTTACTTTTTCTATATTATTTTACCAACTTGCTTTTTTAACTCCCGGAATTAACCCTGCCGATGCCATTTCTCTGAATTGAATACGGCTGATTCCGAATTGTCTCATATATCCTTTCGGACGACCTGTAATATTACAACGATTGTGTAATCTGTTTGGCGATGAGTTTTTCGGTAGTTTTTGCAACCCCTCATAATCACCTTTCGCTTTTAGTTCTGCACGGCGTTTTGCGTATCTGTCTACTAATTTTTGTCGCTTAACTTCGCGCGCTTTCATTGATTCCTTTGCCATATCTCTTCTTATTTTTTAAATGGGAAACCAAATTCTTTTAATAATGCAAAACCTTCCTGGTCGGTATTTGCAGTCGTAACTATGGTAATGTCCATACCCATCATAGCTGTGATTTTGTCAATCTCAATTTCAGGGAAAATGATTTGTTCCGTAATACCGAACGTATAGTTACCTCGTTTGTCCAATTTTGTGTTAAAACCTTGGAAATCACGAATACGTGGTAATGCTGCCGAAATCAATCGTTCCAAAAATTCGTACATCTTATCTCTGCGCAATGTTACGCGCACTCCTACCGGAACGCCTTTACGCAATTTGAAGTTTGAGATGTCTTTTTTAGAATACGTAGCAACTGCTTTTTGACCGGCAATTAATGTGAGTTCATTAATAGCTGTTTCAATAATTTTTTTGTCGGCTACGGCTTTTCCAAGACCCATGTTTATTACAATTTTCTCAACACGAGGAACTTGCATTTTTGATTTATAACCAAATTCTTTCTGTAAGTTAGCTTGAATTTTTTCAAGATATACTTTTTTTAGTGTAGGTGTGTAAGCCATTATTTAATTTCCTCCCCTGTCTTTTTTGAATAACGCACTAATTTCCCTTTATCATTCAACTTTCTGCCAACTCTCGTCGGTTTTCCTGTTGCAGGATTTATAAGCATAAGATTTGAAACATGAATAGGAGCTTCTTTTTTGATAATTCCACCTTGTGGACTTTTTGCATTTGGTTTCGTGTGTTTTGAAATCAAATTCAAACCTTCTACTATTGCTCTGTCGGTTTTGGTTTCCATTTTAAGAACTTTTCCTTCGCGTCCTTTGTCCTCACCCGACAACACCAGTACGGTATCTCCTTTTTTTATGTGATATTTACTTTGCATTTCTGTTAACTAATTACAAATTATAATACTTCCGGTGCTAATGAAACAATTTTCATGTATTGTTTGTCGCGCAATTCACGTCCAACCGGACCAAATATACGAGTTCCTCTCATCTCACCTGCTTCGTTCAACAATACCACAGCATTGTCGTCGAAACGAATGTACGAGCCGTCAGGGCGTTTTACTTCTTTTTTTGTGCGAACTATAACACCTTTGGTTACCTGTCCTTTTTTCACGTTACCGTTTGGCATAGCATCTTTCACGGTTACCACAATTTTGTCTCCAATTGAGGCATAACGACGTGCTGTTCCACCAAGTACGCGAATACAAAGAACTTCTTTTGCACCGCTGTTGTCAGCTACATTTAATCTTGATTCTTGTTGTATCATCTTATTTCGCTCTTTCTATTATTTCTACTAATCGCCAGCATTTTGTTTTGCTCAATGGGCGAGTTTCCATTATTCTTACAGTATCACCTTCTGTACAGTCATTTTTTTCGTCGTGGGCGACAAATTTAGTAGTTTTTTTCAAAAACTTACCATACATTGCGTGTTTTACTTTTCTTTCTACTGCAACCACTATGGATTTGTCCATTTTGTTGCTTACTACGACTCCGATTCGTTCTTTTCTGAAATTTCTTTCCATTGTAGATACTATTAATTAAGTTCCCGTTCTTTAATCACCGTATTGATACGAGCTATCGTTTTACGAGCTTCTTTTATTTTATTTGGATTTTCCAAAGGGGTAATTGCATGGTTCAATTTCATGCGTGAATAGTTATCTACCTCTGCTTGAAGTTTTTCAACTATTTCTTTTTCCGACAGTTCTCTAATTTCTGCTGCTTTCATTGTATTGTTAATTTTCTACTATTCTTGATAATCATTACGTACAATAAATTTGGTAGTTACCGGAAGTTTTTGCGCAGCCAAGCGAAGAGCTTCTTTGGCAATTTCTAACGGTACGCCTTCGGCTTCAAATAGAATTCGACCCGGAGTTACCGGAGCAACCCAGTGTGATAATGCTCCTTTTCCTTTACCCATACGTACTTCGGCTGGTTTTGAAGTTACGGGTTTGTCAGGAAAAATACGTATCCAAATTTGTCCTTCACGTTTCATGTAACGTGTTACCGCAATACGAGCAGCCTCTATTTGGCGAGATGTTATCCAACATGTCTCCAATGTTTTGATGCCAAACGAACCAAATGCAAGTTCTGTTCCTCTATGAGCAACTCCCTTCATTTTGCCTTTTTGCTGTTTTCTGTATTTTGTTTTCTTTGGTTGTAACATTGCTTTATAATCTTATAATTATTTTTTATTACGTTTTCTTGTTAGCGATTTTTTAGGTGCGCCTGCGCCTTGTTGGCTGCTGTTTGGACTTAAATCCACATTGCCATACACTTCGCCTTTGAAAATCCATACTTTTAAACCTAATTTCCCGTATGTAGTTTGTGCTGCTGTGCTTGCATAATCAATATCGGCACGCAAGGTGTGCAATGGTGTACGTCCTTCTTTATACATTTCCGAACGCGCCATTTCTGCGCCATTCAAACGACCCGATATTTGAATTTTAATACCTTCGGCACCCATACGCATAGCCGATGCTATTGCCATTTTGATTGCTCTACGGTATGCTACCCTTCCTTCCAATTGACGTGCAATGCTATCGCCTACGATAATTGCGTCTAATTCAGGTCGTTTAATTTCAAATATGTTGATTTGCACCTCTTTATTTGAAATCTTTTTCAACTCTTCTTTCAGTTTATCAACTTCTTGACCGCCTTTTCCGATAATTACACCCGGACGAGCAGTGTTGATAGTGATAGTAACTAATTTTAGCGTTCTTTCAATAATTATTTTTGAAATACTTGCTTTGGCAAGGCGAGCGTACAAATATCTGCGGATTTTGTAATCTTCATGTAGTTTTTCTACATAGTCATTACCTCCGTACCAATTAGAATCCCAACCTTTTATAATTCCTAATCTGTTTGCTATTGGATTTACTTTTTGTCCCATGAATAAAATTTTTATGCTTCTACATTATTGGTATCTACTACAACGGTAACGTGGTTTGAACGTTTACGTATTCTGTGTGCGCGACCTTGCGGTGCAGGTTGAATGCGTTTCATCATTCGTCCTTCGTCCACAAAAATTTCTTTCACAAACAATTGGTTGTCTTCAATGCGTTTGCCTTCATTTTTTTGTTGCCAATTGTTAATTGCGCTCAACACAAGTTTCTCAACTTTTCGTGATGCTTCTTTTGTTGAATATTTCAAAATGTCCAAAGCATTGTTTACTTCTCTGCCTCGTATCATGTCGGCAACTAAACGCATTTTTCGCGGCGACGACGGGCAATCACGTAAAATAGCAAAGGCTTTGTTCTTTTTAGCCTCTTTGTATTTATCGGCTGTTATTTTTTTTCTATTACTCATAACTTAGCTCTTATTTCTTTTTATTCTTTTTACCGGCATGACCTCTAAAATTCCTTGTTGGTGCAAATTCGCCCAATTTGTGACCTACCATGTTTTCGGTAATATATACGGGAATAAATTTATTGCCGTTGTGTACTGCCATGGTATGTCCAACAAAATCCGGAGAAATCATAGATGCTCTCGCCCACGTTTTTACTACTGTTTTTTTGCCACTACCATTCATTCCAAGAACTTTACGTTCCAAATTGAAATCAATATATGGTCCTTTTTTTAGAGAACGACTCATAACGTGTGTTTAATTAAATTATTTCTTTCTTCTTTCAATGATTAACTTAGTTGATGCTTTTTTAGGCGCACGAGTTTTGTACCCTTTTGCCGGCAAGCCTTTGCGTGAACGCGGATGTCCACCCGATGCTCTACCTTCGCCACCGCCCATTGGGTGGTCTACCGGGTTCATTACCACACCTCTCACTCGCGGACGGCGACCCAACCAACGTGAGCGACCTGCCTTACCTGAACGAAGAAGTGAGTATTCTGAATTTGAAACGCTACCTATTGTTGCTTTACAAGTAACTAATATCATACGTGTTTCGCCCGATGGCAATTTGATGATTGCAAATTTACCGTCGCGTGATGCTAACTGAGCGTATGTTCCGGCACTGCGAGCCAATTGCGCACCTTTGCCGGGAGTTAATTCAATATTATGAATAATAGTACCAAGTGGTATGTCTTTCAAATACAAGCAGTTGCCTAATTCAGGCTCAACGCCTGCGCCTGCTTCTATTTTTTGTCCCACTTGAATGCCGTTTGGAGCAATAATGTAGCGTTTTTCGCCATCAATATATTGCACCAATGAAATATAAGCACTTCTGTTTGGGTCATACTCCAAAGAAATCACTTCAGCTTGAACGTTTTCTTTGTCGCGTTTGAAATCTATAATACGATATTTTCTTTTATGACCGCCACCTATATAACGCATTGTCATTTTACCTGTATTGTTTCGTCCCCCCGTGCGTTTGATTGGTTCAAGAAGAGATTTTTCAGGTTTTATCTTTGTAAGTCCGGTATTCACGGCAACTATCTTATGGCGTTGCCCCGGAGTTATCGGTTTTAATTTTTTTACTGCCATCGCTTATTAAATATTACTATAGAAGTCTATTTGTTCTCCTTTTTTTACAGATATAATCGCTTTTTTGAATGAACTGGTTTTTCCGGCGATTAATCCCGCTTTTGTGTTGCGAGTTTTTACTTTTCCGGCATAACGCATAGTGTTTACAGCCTCAACAGTTACTCCATACGTCTCTTCAATTGATTTTTTTATCTGTTCTTTATCGGCACGTTTATCTACAACAAATCCATATTGATTCAACGTGTCGCTTTTTTTCGACATTTTCTCTGTTATGAGTGGTTTTTGTAAGATTTCCATTACCAATTATTTTAAATTATTCTCAATTTCTTCTACCGAACTTTCTAATATTACAATATTATTGGCTTTTAATAAGTCATAAGTGTTTATATCACAAGCACTTACAGCCAAACCTTGCGGTAAATTGCGAGAGGACAAATATACATTTTTATTTGATTCCGGTAATATAATTAAAAAGTTTTTATTATTTATTTTGAGATTTTCTCGTATCTCAATCATTTTCTTAGTTTTAGGAGTTTCAAAATCAAAATCTTCCACTACAATAATAGCGTTTTCTTTTAATTTCGACGACAACACCGATTTACGTGCTAAATCTTTTACTTTTTTGTTTACTTTTTGAAAATAATCATGTGGTTGCGGACCAAAAATACGACCTCCACCACGATACATTGGGTTATTCGCACTACCTGCACGAGCACCGCCTGTACCTTTTTGACGTTTCAATTTTTTGGTACTGCCTGCTATCAAGTTACGCTCTTTCGATGCGTGAGTTCCTTGTCGTTTGTTTGCCAATATTGCTTTTACATCTAAATAAACAGCGTGTTCATTGGGCTCTATACCGAATATAGTTTCGTCTAACGCAACTTTTTTATTCGTATCTTTTCCTTGTATATCTTTAACTACTACTTCCATTACTGCTATTATTTAGTCATTATTACATAACCGCCTTTTGCTCCGGGAATTGCTCCTTTCACTAAAACTACGTTTTTATCGGCTAAAACTTTTACTACTTCAAGGTTTTCAACTTTCACTTGGTTGCCGCCCATTTGACCGCCCATGCGCATTCCTTTGAATACACGCGAAGGTGTAGAACAAGCTCCGATAGAACCCGGCGCACGCAAACGATTGTGCTGACCGTGAGTGCTTTCGCCTACCCCGCTAAATCCGTGGCGTTTCACAACACCTTGAAATCCGCGACCTTTGGTATTACCTGTTACGGCAAGTAAATCGCCTTCTTCTACTACACTTGCAACATCAAGAATGTCGCCCAATTGAACTTCTTTTCCAAAATCTCTAAATTCTACTACATTTCGTTTTGGAGTAGTATTTGCTTTTTTGAAGTGTCCTAATTCTGCTTTTGTAGTGTTTTTTTCTTTTTTATCGTCAAACGCTAATTGCACAGAATTGTACCCGTCAGTTTCTTTTGTTTTCACTTGCGTAACAACGCAAGGTCCTGTTTCTATAACAGTGCATGCAACATTTTTACCATCGGGTAAAAAAATTGATGTCATTCCTATTTTTTTTCCTAAAATACCGAGCATTTTTTTACTTTTTTACGTATCACACTTTAATTTCTACTTCTACACCACTTGGCAACTCTAATTTCATTAACGCATCAACGGTTTTCGACGTACTGCTGTAAATGTCCAACAAACGTTTGTGCGCTGTTAATTGAAATTGTTCACGAGCTTTTTTGTTTACGTGAGTAGAACGTAAAACAGTAAAAATTCTCTTGTGAGTTGGCAGCGGAATCGGACCACTTACTACCGCTCCGGTAGTTTTAACGGTTTTTACGATTTTCTCGGCAGATTTATCTACCAGATTGTAATCGTATGATTTCAACTTGATTCTAATTTTTTGACTCATGCCTATTATTTATTATTATTTATTTTTGCTAATTATTGCTTCTGCTAAGTTTGCAGGTACTTGCTCGAAGTGGTCAAACTCCATGGTTGATGTTGCACGACCCGAAGTGATTGTACGCAAATCGGTTACATAACCAAACATTTCAGAAAGCGGAACGAATGCTTTCACTACGCTTGCATTGTTTTTAGTGTCCATACCGCGAATTTGTCCGCGACGTTTGTTTAAGTCGCCTACCACATCGCCCATGTATTCTTCCGGTGTAACTACTTCAACTTTCATAATCGGTTCAAGTATTTTCGGGCTTGCTTTCGGACAGGCTTCACGGAAAGCGATTTTCGCACAAATTTCGAACGACAACGAATCGGAGTCCACATCGTGGTACGAACCGTCCATAAGTTGCACTCGTAATGCCACTACCGGGTAACCCGCCAATACACCATTGTCCATTGCTTGTCGGAAACCTTTTTCGATTGAAGGAATAAATTCTTTTGGAATATTACCACCCTTCACGTAATCTTCAAATACAAGACCTTCTTTACCTTCGGGTGCCGGACCAATTTTGAATACAATGTCGGCAAATTTACCACGACCACCCGATTGTTTTTTGTACAATTCGCGATGTTCGATTTCGGCGGTAATGCACTCTTTGTAATTTACTTGCGGAGCGCCCTGGTTACATTCTACTTTAAATTCGCGTTTCAAACGGTCGATAAGAACATCCAAGTGCAACTCGCCCATACCGCTGATTACGGTTTGACCGGTTTCTTGATTTGATTTTACGGTAAATGTTGGGTCTTCTTCGGCAAGTTTTGCAAGAGCGTTACCCAATTTATCCACATCGGCTTTGGTTTTTGGCTCAATTGCCAAACCAATTACCGGTTCGGGGAAAATCATTGATTCCAATACAATCGGATTTTTCTCGTCGCACAAAGTATCGCCTGTTTTAATATCTTTAAAACCAACACCTGCACCTATATCGCCTGCTTCAATGCGCTCAATAGCATTTTGTTTGTTGGCGTGCATTTGGTAAATACGAGAAATACGCTCCTTGTTTTCGCTACGTGTGTTATATACGTATGAACCGGCATCTAAGGCACCTGAATACACACGGAAGAAACACAAACGTCCTACGAATGGGTCGGTAGCAATTTTAAATGCAAGCGCACAGAAAGGCTCGTCAGCCGATGGATTTCGGTGAACTTCGGCTCCCGTATTTGGGTTGGTTCCGGTTGCGCCCTGTTTATCCAACGGACTTGGCAACAATTCCATTACATAGTTCAACATGGTTTGCACACCTTTGTTTTTGAACGATGAACCGCAACACATTGGAATAACTTTATTGGCAATACACGCTTTGCGTAAAGCAACAAGAATTTCGGCTTCTGTGATTGAATCGGGATTATCAAAGAATTTTTCCATGATAGTATCGTCAAATTCTGCAACCGATTCAAGTAATTTTTCGCGCCATTCGGCAACTTCAGCTTTCAAATCGTCGGGAATTGGAACTTCAACGTAAGTCATACCTTTATCGTCTTCGTTCCACACCATACCTTTGTTTGTAACAAGGTCAACCACGCCTTTGAACGTTTCTTCTGCGCCGATTGGAATTTGAAGCGGAATTGCATTACCGCCCAACATTTCGCGTACTTGACGCACTACATTCAAAAAGTCGGCACCTTGACGGTCCATTTTGTTTACGAAACCTATGCGGGTTACGTTATAATTGTCAGCCAAACGCCAGTTTGTTTCCGATTGAGGCTCCACGCCGTCAACTGCCGAAAATAAAAACACCAACCCATCGAGAATACGGAGTGAACGGTTTACCTCAACGGTAAAGTCAACGTGCCCGGGGGTGTCTATGATGTTTAGTTTATAATCCTGGTCTTTGTATTTCCAAAAACAGGTTGTAGCTGCCGATGTAATGGTAATGCCGCGCTCTTGTTCTTGCGCCATCCAGTCCATTGTGGCAGCGCCGTCGTGCACTTCGCCGAGTTTGTGATTTACACCTGTGTAATAAAGAATACGCTCTGTGGTGGTGGTTTTACCAGCGTCAATGTGCGCTGCAATACCTATGTTACGAGTATATTGTAAGTCTCTTTTTGCCATTGTATTATTGGTCGTTTAAAATTAAAATCTAAAGTGAGAGAATGCTTTGTTAGCCTCAGCCATTCTATGAGTATCTTCTTTCTTTTTATAAGCCGAACCTTCTTCGTTGAAAGCGGCTAAAATTTCAGCAGCCAGTTTTTCTCTCATAGAGTGTCCCGAACGTTTGCGTGAAAACGCAATAAGGTTTTTCATGCCGATTGATTGACGGCGACCGGGGCGAATTTCTGATGGTATTTGAAAGGTAGCTCCACCAACGCGGCGGCTACGTACTTCAACCAACGGTGTTACATTGTCTAATGCTTTGCGCCATACTTCGAGAGCCGATATGTCTTGTGCTGTTTTTTTAGTTTCCACTATTTCCAATGCACCGTAGAAAATATCAAACGCTACGCTTTTTTTACCGTCAAGCATTATGTTATTAACAAACTTAGTTACGTCCACACTCGCAAATTTTGGGTCTGGAAGAATTACTCGTTTTTTTGGTTTACTTTTTCTCATTGTTAAATGATTTCTTACTTATTATTATATTGTATTATTTTTTCTTTGCCGGAGCTGCCGCAGCACCTGCTTTCGGACGTTTTGCTCCGTATTTTGAGCGTGATTGCAAACGACCTTCTACACCCGAAGCATCTAATGCGCCACGCACTAAGTGGTAACGCACACCCGGAAGGTCTTTTACCCTGCCGCCGCGTACTAAAACGATAGAGTGTTCTTGTAATTTGTGTCCTTCTCCCGGAATGTAAGCATTCACTTCTTTTCCGTTCGACAAACGAACACGGGCAACTTTACGCATTGCCGAATTTGGTTTTTTGGGAGTGGTTGTGTACACACGTACACAAACGCCACGACGCTGCGGACAAGAATCCAAAGCCGGAGACTTACTGTTCTCTACGATTTCGTTTCGTCCTTTACGTACTAACTGCTGAATTGTTGGCATAATACTGTGTTAATTCTGTATATAATTATTTATAATTTCCCGAAATTTTGGGTTGCAAAGATAAACATTTTTTTTAATACACAAACAGTTGCGAGTTTTTTATTTTGTTTGAAAGATATTTTTACAATAAAACTTGTGTTTTGCAACTAAAATAGTTACATTTGCATAAATAATTATTGCATGAGTACAAAAGAAAAATTAGAATATAAAGGCTACTATGGCAGCATAGAATACAGCAAAGAAGATAATTGTTTTTTTGGCAAAGTACTTGGAATGCCTCACAATGTAATAAGCTACGAGGGCGAAAACGCTACGGAACTTTACGAAGATTTTAAAAATGGCATAGACGATTATTTAGAGTTCTGCGCCGAAAAAGGATTTAAGCCTCGTAAAAGCTACAATGGTGTGCTTAACATTCACATACCGTCGGAAATTCATGGAAAAGTGGCAATGTATGCGCAAACGCACGGAGTAAGCATCAATGCGGTTATTCGTGAAAGTTTGGAGCGGAAGTTTGCGGCGGCTTATTAATTGGGCGATTTATTACTGTGATATTCGCTATTTCCGTTTGTTTTTCAACAATAAGTCATTTTATAATTTCTTTGTTCATGTTGTATTTTCAGTATATTGAACTGCAAGTGTAGTATTTTGTTCAACATATTGAACAATAAATCGCATTATTTTATCAATATATTGAATCTATTCTCACATTTAACCACCATTAATTGTAAAACATTCTTTTTCAATATCTTGGCATCAAAAGCGAACTATCGCCATAACTCAAAAAACGATAATTGTGTGCAAGTGCATATTCATACAAAGTTTTCCACTTTTCGCCAATAAAAGCCGAAATAAGCAATAACAGCGTACTTTGCGGTTGGTGGAAGTTAGTAAACAACCCCGTAATTACTCGCAATGTGTAGCCCGGCACTATCATGATTTGTGTGTAAAATCGTAATTCACATATATTATATTGTATGCAATATTTCAATAAAGCCGACATAGAATCGGCAAGTGAAATATTTTGCGGCAGCGAGTAGGCTTCCCATTGCGTAAGTTCGTCAATGCTTACTTTTGGGTTTTCGCACAGTTTTACGCCCAACCAGTACAGGCTTTCCAAAGTGCGCACCGATGTTGTGCCTACTGCAATTCGTGCACCGCTGTGCTGCGCCAAAGTTTCAATAAGCGAGCGAGGCACAGTGCAAAATTCGTGGTGCATGGCATGGTCGGTGTAGAGTTCGGTTTTTACCGGTTTAAATGTTCCTGCGCCTACGTGCAAGGTTACTTCGGCTCGTTGCATAGAGCAGTTTTCAAGTTTTTCAAAAATAGCAGGCGTAAAATGCAAACCGGCAGTTGGCGCAGCCACCGAGCCTTCGTGCTTGGCGTAGGTGGTTTGATAGTGTTGTAAATCACTTTCTTCGCTATTGCGGTTTAAATAGGGCGGAATGGGAATTTGCCCGATTACCTCTAAAATTTCGCTGAACGACACTCCCCCACTCCACGAAAAACGAATACAAAAACCTGTTTCGTTTGCCGACTGTTTTGTAGCAGAAAATTGAATTTGCCGATTGCGGATTATACAATTTATATGTAAGGTTTCGTCTTTCCACTTTTTTGCATTGCCTACTATACACTGCCACGTACATTCATTGTGCGATGCAAAATTTTCTTCATAATTCGCCGGTGCAATCGGTTCTAAACAGAAAATTTCAATCTGCGCACCGGTAGCCTTATGCAACACTATGCGAGCATGAATAACTCGAGTATTATTGAAAATCAACAATGAATTTTCGGGCAAAAAGTCAACACAATTTTGAAATTTACCATCAATAATTTCGTCCGATTTGTACACGAGCAATTTCGACATATCGCGCTGTAGTAATGGGTATTTGGCAATTTTTTCGTCGGGCAAATCATAGGAAAATTCTGAAATTCGCTGCTGCTCGTGTGTGTTCATTCAGTAAAATAATTATTTTTGCAAAAGTAGGAAATAGTTTTTTAGGAAACAAGGAAACGAGTGAACGAGGAAACGAAAATCTACAAAAGAGCGTCATTCCTGCGTAGACAGGAATTTCATATCATTTGCGAGGAGATTCCTGCCTACGCAGGAATGACGTAAAAGGATTAGCCTTGTACCTAAAACCTTGTATCTAAAAACCTAAAAAAAAATGAAACTAAAAATTGGCGATACAGTACGTTATTTAAACGAAGTGGGCGGTGGCACAGTACGCCGCATTTTGAGCAATACCATGGTGGAAATTACCGATGAATCGGGTTTTGAAATTCCGGTGTATGAACATGAGTTGGTGTTGATACAATCGGCGCAAACGGAAAAACAAGTCGCCGAAGAACCGAAACAAGAAATTTCAAAGCAACAAATTGTGCAAGCCGTTGAAATTGAAAACAACGATACGCCGCAATTTTTTATGGCGTTTGTGCGAAATGTACGCACGGCGAATTTATTCGATTTATACGTAATAAACGATTGCAATTACAGCGTGGCGTATTCTTTGCTGTTTGCTCGCGGCAGCACATGGCAATTGTGCGAAACCGGCATACTTGAAAGCAATACCAAACTGTTTTTGCAAAGTATTCCGCTCGAAGAACTTTCGAATATTGAAAAATTGAGTTTTCAAGCGTTGTTGTTTAAAAACAGAAATTTTGAATTACAACAGCCATTTGTGGCAACCATGCCATTTTTGCCCGTAAAATTTCACAAGCCGGGAGTGTTTGTAATAAATGATTTTTTTGAGGAAGATGCGTATGTGATAGATTTATGTGTAAAAAAACCGGAAATAAAACCGGAATATTCCGAAAAAGAAGTTTTAGAAGAAAAATTGCGTGCCGATTTGCAAACAAACACCGCATTTAAAATTACAAAACAAGATACTTCGACAAGCTCAGCAACCGGAAAAAAGAAAGACACAAAAGAGGTTGATTTACACCTGCACGAACTTGTGGAAAACGAACAAGGTTTGCTGCCCGAAGATATGATTGCTATTCAAATGCAAACCTTTGAAAAAGAACTTGCAGCTGCCATAGCACAAGGTTACGAAAAAATTGTATTCATTCACGGCGTGGGAAACGGCACATTGAAAACCCGCATTCGCATGACTTTAGATAGAGATTATCGACACTTATTTTATCAAGATGCTTCGTTTCAAAAATACAAATTTGGGGCTACTTTGGTGTATTTGAAGCGGAGATAAGCGTTTAGAACGCTGATGACGCAGAAAACGCAGATTTACACAGATAAAAATCCGTGATAATCTGCGTTATTCGTGTTATCCGCGTTCTAAAATTTATTTCAAAATCAACATTGCATCGCCATACGAACCAAACCGGTAACCTTCTTTTATAGCTTCGCGATAAGTTTCCATCACAATATCGTAACCGCCAAACGCTGCCACCATCATAAGCAAGGTTGATTGCGAAAGATGGAAATTCGATATTAAACGGTTGGCAATAGTGAAATCGTAGGGCGGGAAGATAAATTTATTTGTCCAACCATCGTAGGGTTTTAAAAATCCGCTGGTAGAAACCGATGATTCAATTGCACGCAAAGTCGTTGTGCCACAGGCAAATATGTTGCGTTTGTTTTCACGAGCCTCATTCACAAATTCGGTCATAGCCTCGGTAATAATCATACGCTCCGAATCCATTTTGTGTTTGGTAAGGTCTTCTACTTCTACCGAATTGAAATTCCCCAAACCCATGTGTAAAGTCAAATATGCTAAATCAACTCCTTTGATTTCCAAACGTTTAATAAGCGTTTTGCTAAAATGCAAACCGGCAGCAGGCACAGCTACAGCGCCTTCATTTTTTGCATAAATAGTTTGAAAACGTTCGCTATCGTCTTCGTCCACACTACGGGCACATTTTATATGGTCGGGCAGCGGAGTTTGACCTAATGAGAATAAAATACGTTTAAATTCCGAGTGTTCTTTTTCGCACAAAAACCGAATAGTTCGTCCGCGCGAAGTGGTGTTGTCAATTACTTCGGCAACAAGTTCTTCATTTTCGCCAAAGTATAATTTATTTCCTATACGTATTTTACGAGCGGGGTCAACTAAAACGTCCCACAAACGTTGTTCACTGTTAAGTTCACGAAGTAAAAAAACCTCTATGCGGGCGCCGGTGCGCTCTTTGTTGCCAAAAAGTCGAGCCGGAAATACTTGTGTATCATTCAGTATGAGTACATCTTTATCGTTGAAATAATCAAGAATATCTTTAAAAATACGATGTTCTATTTCGCCCGTTTTGGCATTGAGTACCAACAAACGAGAATCTTCACGATTTGCAGCCGGATGTAGTGCAATTTGTTCGGTTGGAATTTTTAATTTGAATTGTGATAATTTCATATTTATAAGCCCCCTAATCCCCCTCAAGGGGGACTTTTGGAACAGCGGGGTATTTTTTTGTTCCGGTTATATACGTAGTTTTTTTATTTTTATTTCTTTTTTCCTTAGCCCCCTGAGGGGGTTGGGGGCTGTATTAGTTTTTCAAATTCTTCAATCGTCATACATTGTTCAACGGAAAAACCGCCGCTTTTAGTGCGTTTAAGCGCCGAAAGGTAGGCTCCGCTGTTTAATTTTTGTCCCAAATCGTGCGCAATTGAGCGTATATACGTACCTTTTGAACAAGCGATGCAAATATACGCTTTGTTTTCAGCGAAGTCAAGTAATTCCGCATTATAAATTGTAATTTCTTGTGATTTCATTTCTACGTGTTCGCCATTGCGGGCGGCTACATAGGCTCGTTGTCCGTTGATGCTTTTTGCCGAAAATATTGGCGGCGTTTGTTGAATTGTGCCTGTGAAATGCGTTTGCAAACATTCTTTGATAGTTTCGGCGGTAATATGTGCCGTTTCAAAATTGCCTTCGGGCGTAGTTTCCAAATCATACGAGGCGGTGGTTGCACCAAAGGTAATTTCAGCTACATATTCTTTCGGCTCGTTTTGATAAGTCATCAGATTTTTGGTTTCTTTGCCAATACCAACAACCAACACGCCCGTAGCCAAAGGGTCGAGCGTGCCGCCATGACCAACTTTTATTTTTCGTATGCCGCAGTGTTTTTTTATCATATAGCGCACTTTATTTACTACGTCGAACGAAGTCCAGCGCAGGTCTTTGTTGATTAACAATACGTGACCCTGTGAGAAATCAATAGCAGGTAATTGCACTATGTCGTTGGTAAGTATCAAAGTTGCATAAAATTAAATAATGGTTAATTCATAGCCTGCGCCAAGTAGTACAAGAATAAGACCACCGGCTACTATGCGATAGTAACCGAATGCTTTGAAACCGTATTTTGTTAAAAATCCTATAAAAAATTTAATTGCCGCCATGGCAACTACAAAAGCTACAATATTCCCCACAATAAGCGAAGTACTATTTGCTATGAGTAATTCCCGTTTATCGTCGTCCATTATGAGTTTGAGTAATTTATAACCGCTTGCGGCTGCCATTGTTGGCACTGCCAAGAAAAACGAAAATTCGGCAGCTGTTTTGCGGCTCAAACCTTGCGCCATACCGCCTACAATCGTTGCCATAGAACGCGATACGCCCGGAATCATGGCAATACACTGCGCCAAACCAATTTTAAAGGCTCGTTTGTAATTTAATTCTGGCTCGGTTTTTTCATCATGTGTAAACCATTTATCGACAAACAGCATAAATACACCGCCTACAATAAGCATAACGGCAACCACCCACACATTTTCGAGCAGATCGTCAATTTGTTCGCTGAACAACAGACCAAACACTGCTGCAGGTATAAAAGCAACGAGCAGTTTCCAATAAAACGCCATGCTTTGGAAAAATCGTTTCCAATACAGCACCAACACCGAAAGAATTGCGCCAAATTGAATAATTACCGTAAAGGCTTTCACAAACTCATCGCTTTTTACACCCAAAAAACCTTGCGCCAAAATCATGTGTCCGGTTGACGAAACGGGTAGAAATTCGGTTAAACCTTCGACTATGGCGATTATAATTGTTTGAAATATGCTCATTTTTTACCAAAAAGTTTTTTCATATAATTTGCCTCAGGATTTGCCATAATGCCAAAAATCACAAAACCAAAACCAAAAATTACCATAAGTGGCGCTACAGTTATGCGTTGAGCAACAAATAACAGAGGTGTTTGCGTAGGGTCGTCGTTGGGGAAAAACGCATCGGGAGTTTCAAATGGTATTTTACCGCCCATCATGAGCAAAAATCCAACAAATATAATTACCGCGCCTATGGCAAGTAATATATAATTTTCTTTTGAGAGTGTAAATTCGTCCTGTATGTTCATAAGTTATAGTGTTAAATATATAAATCGTCTTTATGTATTCGCAAAAATTTGTTCACGGCAAAAAATGTGGCAACTACCGAAAGTAACATACCTATTAAAATGAGCGACAAAAATAATACACCTAATAGCTCAAAGTCAAGGAAATTTACAAATTTATTTACATTATTTTGCAAAAAGTATAAAACTACGCTCAAAATGCCTATTGCAATGAGCGCGCTTAACACTCCCTGAAATGCGCCGCGCATGATAAACGGCGAGCGAATATAAGAATTTGTTGCTCCCACCAATTGCATGGTGCGTATAATAAATCGTTTGGAATACACGCTCAATCGAATAGTATTGTGAATTAAAACACTCGAAATAACAAACAACAATGCACCCAAAACCAACAAGACAAAGCTAATTGTTTGGAATTTCCCTGTGAGATTTGCAATATTTTCTTTATTATAATGAATAGAATCCACAAACTCACTATCTTGAAATTTGCGCTCTATGGCGGCAAAATTCTCGACGGTAGTGTAATCGGCATACAATCGTATTTCTATCGACGGCGGCACCGGATTACTACCTGCCAAATCAACCATATTTTTGCCAAGCGTTTCCGCCAAACGTTCGGCAGCTTGCTCTTCGCTCACATAGTCGGCAGATTTTACCATTTCATCAGCCTCAATCGTCTTGCGAAAATTAATTTGATTTGCCTCGTTTATATCGGGTTTCAAAAAAATGGTCAAACTTACACTTTCTTTTATATGATTGGAAATTCTATGCTCATTCATCATAATCAAACCTATCAAACTGAGCACAAACAACACAAGCGCAATGCTTATGAGCGACGAAGTGTACGACGTTGCCAAACGCCATTTAATTACTGAATTTTGTGCTGAACGCTGTTTCATTTGTTTGTTTCTCTTTTACGTTTGTTCCTCTTTTGCGTCATTCCTGCGAAGGCAGGAATCCCTCCACCAATTGACATGAGATTCCTGCCTTCGCAGGAATGACGGGATTATTATAACAATTGTTTCAATAAATTATTCATAGAAACTTTGCTGTCAATAATTTGCGCAAGCGCCGAAATTGCCACACGTTCCTGTTGCATAGTGTCACGGTCGCGAATTGTAACGCAATTGTCGGTTAATGTTTCGTGGTCAATGGTTATGCAAAATGGCGTGCCGATTGCATCTTGACGGCGATAGCGTTTTCCGATAGAATCTTTTTCATCGTATTGGCAATTGAATTGGAATGAAAGTTCCTTCATAATTTCACGGGCAACTTCGGGCAAACCGTCTTTTTTAACCAATGGCAAAATTGCCGCTTTTATTGGCGCAAGTGCCGCCGGAATACGCATAACTACACGAATTTCGCTGTCGACTTGCTCCTCGCAGTACGATTTTGAAAGTACTGCAAGTACGGTGCGGTCAAGTCCTACCGAAGTTTCTACTACGAATGGAACGTAACTTTCGTTTAATTCCGGGTCGAAATAGGTAATTTTTTTACCCGAAAATTGTTGATGTTGGCTCAAATCATAATCGGTGCGCGAGTGAATACCTTCCAATTCTTTGAAACCCATTGGGAAATTAAATTCTATATCGCAAGCAGCATTTGCGTAATGCGCAAGTTTTTCATGGTCGTGGTAACGGTATTGTGCATCGCCAAAACCAAGCGCTTTGTGCCATGCAAGGCGAGCTTCTTTCCATTTGGCAAACCATTCCATTTCGCTGCCGGGGCGTACAAAAAATTGCATTTCCATCTGTTCAAATTCTCGCATGCGGAATATAAACTGACGGGCAACTATCTCGTTTCTAAATGCTTTTCCTATTTGCGCTATACCAAACGGAATTTTCATACGACCGGTTTTTTGCACGTTCAAATAGTTTACAAAAATACCTTGCGCCGTTTCGGGACGTAAATAAATAGTGCTTGCTCCTTCGGCAGTAGCACCGAGTTTGGTTTCAAACATAAGGTTAAATTGCCGTACATCCGACCAATTTGCCGTACCCGAAACAGGGCACACAATGCCGCTGTCAACAATTATTTGACGCAATTCATCAAGATTTGAATCTTCCAATGCTTTTACAAAACGAGCCGTGAGTTCGTCTATTTTTGCTTGTTCACGCTGAATGTTCGGATTGGTAGCACGAGCTTGCGCCTCGTCGAACGAATCGCCGAATTTTTTACGTCCCTTTTCAAGTTCTTTTTCAATTTTTTGATTCATTTTTTCACGATGCTCTTCAATCAAAACATCGGCACGATAGCGTTTTTTCGAATCTTTGTTATCTATAAGCGGGTCGTTGAAAGCATCAACGTGCCCCGATGCTTTCCACGTAGTGGGGTGCATAAAAATAGCGGCGTCGATTCCCACAATATTTTCATTCAAGCGCACCATGGCATTCCACCAATATTGTTTTATGTTGTTTTTGAGTTCGCTACCCAATTGACCGTAATCATACACCGCACCAAGTCCGTCGTACAACTCGCTCGAAGGAAAAATAAAACCGTATTCTTTTGAGTGTGCTATAATTTTCTTTAAAGAGTCGTCTGCTGCCATAATATGTGTAAATTTTTAATTTAAGGCGCAAATATACACTTTAATTGTGAATTGTAAATTATTCGGAGCCATATAAAACTATTTCTTTAAACAAATCAATATCAACAACGTTTAATTTAGGGAAATTAATAGTTTTCAATATTTTGAAATGCTTATCATTGCTCACAATTACATCGGCACCGGCATTGAAAGCACAATCTACAAATTTATTGTCGTCGGGGTCGGCAGAAATTAAATTCCATTTGTAATAGGGGATAATTTGTTCTGTATTAGGAAGTGAAAATAATAACTCTATTACAAATTCTACCGTTTGTGGAGAATAATATCGCAACAATAATTCTTCGTATTCTTGCAACATTTCCGAAGTGTAACAAAGAGTAAATTTACGAGCAATAAACGCTTGCCACAACCAATGGTGGGGAGCTGTTTCTGCCACCGCCACTAATAAACAATTCGTATCTAAAACTATTTTCATCGGTTGTACGGTGTACGAATGTGTGTATTTAACATTTCTTCAAAAACACTATCATTCAATTTTCCTTCGTTCCACAAACGATTAGTTTCAGTATTTAATTTTTGCTGTATGTAATTGATATACAAATTCGTTAATTCCTCTCTATCTGCTGCATTTTTTGTTGCTGTAAATGTTCGCAAAACAAATAATTGCGTTTCATTCAATGGTGTTTCATATTGATATTGTGCTGCTCCCATATCTTTTCCTTTTTGTAATTTCCTACAAAGATACATCATTTCAAAAAAATTGCAAAAGTTTGCGCAAAAATGATTCTCAAAAAATGGTTAAAAATCATGTATAACGTGCCGCCTCGCAATCCAATTATTTTTTTACTCCTCAATCCTAACACGCAACCCTTGTACCCAGTATTTATACTCATTGGTATAATACACATACGCCGTAGAAGCCATACCGGTATATGTTCCGGGGACTTCGGCTTTTAGGTCAAGGTTTACGGTTTTGCGTTCTTTGGGGTTAAAACTGCGGTAATAGAGTACCAAATTATCGTTGATTATTTCATAAAAATCAAACACTTCCTGCTCGTGCATTTCTTTAAGTTGCCATGCTTGCAGGCTCATTCCGCCCGGAATGCCTATGATTGCTACGCTCATTGGCTGTCCTTCGGATTTTTTATTTTCGATTGTAACTGCAAGACGCACGGTTTCGTTGCGTTTTATGGTGGTTTTGTTCAATTTTGTGGTAAGTACGAATGGACATTCAGCATCGGTAGGCGGCATTTTATATTCCCACGTGAGGCGCAGATTGTAGGGCAACGGCTCTTGCATATCGGTAAATTGCAGTTGAATAGTGTTATTGCCTTCGGCGAAAAATTGCGTAACATCTTTTTTCGTGATTCGCCGCAAATTCAAATCGGCACTTTGCCCATTGATAGCGAGTTGCAAACTACCCAAATCCACTTTTGCTTTTTCCTGCGCATATTTTGTGAGAGCCTGCAAACTCAAAATTGTTGATTGCGTATTGCCAAAACCGCCATACGCACTGCGTTTCGAGGCAATAAATGCAATACATTCTTCAATTATTGGCGTATCTTTGGTTGATTTTAACAAAGCAATAGCCCACAATGCAACCGTTTCTAATTTCTGAGCATCGCCACCACTCCAAGTAATTGTGGTTTGCACTTTCAATTTATTAAAACCGTTGCTTTTATTTACCTCTTTTTCAAAGTGTTGTATTAATCTGTTGTAATTTTCCATATCGCCGCGATTGTAGGCGGCATTTGCCATAAGAGCCATTTGGTACATATCTTCGCTCGCAAAAGCTTCTTGCAGCGCAGCGTTATATTCTTTGCTATAATCCTCTGTTTCTTGCACTTCCGACAGGGCGTACACCACGTATGCGTTGCCCACAGCTTGCGGCGGAGTCCACACACCTTTTTGTGTAAAATTGCCTTTGCCATCGCGCATATTGAGCAAATATTTACGTGCACGCACGGTCATTGCGTCATTGATTTTATCATATACTTTTGCCATTTCGTGGAATTGCAACACACCGTAGGCAGTTAGGGCTGTGCTTGCAGGCGTGCGCCCATACCAATCGAAACCACCGCCCGGCACTTCGTAGGCTGCAAGTTTTTTGTAACCGTTGTCGAGTAAATTCAGTGCTTTGCTTTGCGCTTTTTGGTCAATATCTTTCGAGGTTTGCATCAGTTGCAAAGCCATAATATTCGGGAAATTGCTCGACGACACTTGCTCAAAACAGCCATACGGCTCACGCAAAATACTTTCCAAACCGGCAAATAATTGCTCATTGAGAGTTGCATAACACACAAATTCGGCACGAAACGAGCCTTCAACCACTTTGTTCGATTTTTGGAACGAAAACGAATCATTCATTTTTTGCCCCGAAAAACTTTGCGATTGCGGGAAATTAACCGAGCGAACGGTTACGGAACGGGTAATTCTGTCCGAAAAACTGCCTGCATTGGCAGAAATAGTATATGAAATATTGTCGGACGCGAATTTTGGCGAAAAAGCAAGAAAAACCGTTTGCGTGCTTTCGGGCTGAATAGTTACTTGTGCGGTTGGTTCGCCCACAGGCGTTATATATTTGGCTGCTCTCGCATCGTGATAACCATCATATTCATCATAAATGAAAAAGTTTAAATTAACCCGCGCCGTCATAACCTCTTTGGTATTGTTGCGCACAAGCACCGGCAGGCGCACTTCGTCGCCCACTGCGGCAAAAAGCGGCGTTTTTACATCAATCGAAAATGGTTTGGCGGTTGCAAATTTGAGCGTTGCGCTGCCAATCAATCCTTCCGCAGGCGAAAATCCTTCTGCCGTAATGCAGAACGATGAGGAAATTTCGTTGCATTGGAATTTGAGCGTAGCCTCGCCGTTTTTATCGGTTGTAACATCGGCATTCCAATACAGCGTAGTGTTTAGTTTATCATCGCCGTACTTGCGTGTTGAATATTGAAATACTTCTGTTCCGTAATACCTTTTTTCCGGAATATACATTTGGGTATAAGCTCGCTGTTTAAAACGGCGGTAATACCCGTATTCGTTTGCCGATTTTGTAGCAATAAGTATCACGCCATTTGCCCCGCGCGCACCATACATAGCTGTTGCCGAAGGGTCTTTCAAAATCGAAATATAATCAATATCGGCGGGATTGCCTCGAAATTCATTTCCCACGGGAACGCCATTGACCACGTAAAGCGGACGCGCATCGCCCACTGTGCCGCGCCCGCGTACCACAATATCCATAACCTCGCCCGATACTCCCGAATTTGCACGCACTTGCACGCCTGCCGCTTTGCCCATAAGTAATTGACCGGCATTTATTATCGGCATGGTCGATAAATCGGAACCGCTCAATTGGGTAATTCCGCCGGTTACATCTTCGGGGCGTGCGCTTGAATAGCCTATTTTAACTACGTTTTGTACATTTTTCATATCGCCAAATTTAAGCTCTTGCTCTCGCAACCAATTTTCAAATTCTTCATCGGTCATGGCTTTTCTTGCATCTTTTTCCTCTTTATTTTCTATCGGGTTGAAATTTTCTTCTAAAAAATTAATTTCCTGCCTGTTTTCAAAATTTATTTCTTTGAAAATAAACGGTTTGCCTTTAAATAAATGAATTGAGTGGGAATACGGAGCGTAAATCCTTGCACCGTTGCGCAGGTCAACATTGTGAAACGCAAACTGCCCTTCGGGAGTGGTTGTGAGTTCGGCAATTCTGCGACTACTGCTTTTATCGCTGTAAGTCAAATAAATGGTGGCTTGCGCCGGTTGTCCTTTTTTATTAAGTATGTAGCCGTATATATCGCTGTTTCTTTCGGCTCCTGCGGGCATTTCCACTTTGTGCGCTTGCAGCACTTCGCGCCATGTAAACCGCCGCCAACCGTGCGTAAGCATCAAATAATCAATCGCTTCGGGTGCTTTTTTCTCTTCTTCGTTGAAATAAAACGCCGGTTCTTGAATGTTCCCCTTCAATTCCGACGAAAACAGCAGATAACTCAAAATACCGTCCTGCTTATCGTTGGCAAGGGCAAGCAATTGTTCATCGACCACCGCCACGCCAAACGCTGCCGCCACCGGACGATTGTTTTTGTCTGTCGTGCGAATTTTCAGTTGCACGGTTTCGAGCGGACGGTACAATTCTTTGTCGGTCGAAAGGTTAATTTTTAAACCGTTTTTAGGGTTTACAAATAGTAATCGTTCACAGCGTTCCCGTTTATTTTCGTCGAAAAGAGTGAAAACCGCAATGCCGATAGGGAATTTTTCGGTATTAACGGTTACGGTATTGTGCCCTTTTTGCAACTGAATTTCTTTGCCATACTGCGGCACGCCTTGCGTGTGGGCTACGAGTGAAATTTTCGCAGCCTCGGGAGCGTGAATTTTCCACGTTACCGCCGTGCTGTCTTTCGACTGCAATTGCAGCGAATAGCCTGTTTTGCTTGCCTGCGGCAAAGCTACAAGCGCGTGATTGCCTTGCGGTTTTTCAATTTTTGCAAAATAGGATTTTCCCGCTTGCGGCGTAAATGTAAATGCGCCCATTCCCAAATGAAAACTCTCGAAATCAGCGACTTTCATATTATTTTCATCAACGATTATTCCGCTCACATCGGCACCTTTGCCAAATTCGTTCAATGCCTCGAAAGCTACGTTACTCGGCACATTTTCTATCAATTCGCCGCCTTCGGGGAAAAATTGCAGATGTATTTTATTCATCACTATTGGAATGGAGCGTGAAATACTTTCCTCCACGCCATTGTCGGTTACTATTACTTGCAGCAAACCATCGGACGTGTTCAAATCCGCGGGCAATTGAAATGTAATGCGCGCCTCGCCTTTTACCGTAGTGGTTTCTATGGTTTGCACGGTGTTTCCGGCAATTTTCACTTCGGCTTTTACCGTGCTGCCGTAGGTTTTTACGTTTTGCAAATCGCTCACCGAAAGTATCGCCTCGCCGCTGTCGCCCGCTCCGTAGGCGCGTTTTTCAAATTCAAGCCGGAGCAGCAAGCGCGGCGTGATTACTTTTTGTACGGTAATTTCTTTCTTAAAAAACTGTTCTTCGCCCCAATTTTTCTGCCATTGCGTGTAGGCTACGAGCGTGTAAATTCCGCCTGCGGCATTTTTGTCGATGTATAAAAAACCGCTTGCTACGCCCTCTTGCGTATTGCGCGTTTCTTTTCTATGCACATTTCCTTTGGGGTCGCGCAATTCCACATACAGCACATCGCTCACTTCCGAAGCACGGTTATCGGTGCTATTTACCAAAAATGCTTTATAGCGCACATATTCACCCGGTTTGTAAAACGGTTTATCGGTTTGCACATACACTTTTTCCTGCGGATAATTGTGATTGTGATGCTTCAGATATTGAAACAATTGACCTATAAAACCGGTGTAATCGCCTGCTGCAATTGTGAGCGGGATTAATAAAAATAGTGTGAGGTACAGTTTCTTTTTCATATTTATTTAGATATTTATTGATATTCGTTGTTTTCAACCTCATTTTTACCTTATTTTTCAAACAAAACAACCTCAGTAGAGAGAATTGAATTGTATTCTAACCTCATTATTAAAACGGGCATTACAATGAAGTAATGAGGTTTTTGTTGCATGTAATATATTGCTACTGAGGTTGTTTTGTTTTTGAATCAGGTAAAAATTAGGTTTATTCATAAAAAATTGTTTTGCATAATTTATAATATTACGGTGCTCTGCACCTCAGATAGATACATTGATTTTATTTACTACAAATATTTAAGTGCTCTGCACTTTGTTTTTTAGGAGGTGCAAAGCACCAATAATATTTGTAGTTACAATGATTAACACAACAAGAAAGGTGCTGCGCACCGTAATGTTTTAAATTTAAACAGATTCTTAGCATAATACATTTATTATATAGTAAGTTTCAAAAAAATCTGAAAACTGCGCACACTCGGCATATTGAACAAATCAAGCCCTCGTCCCACGCTGTAACCAAACAGTTCGCTCGCAGGGTCAACTCCTTTGTAGGGCGAAACGAGCAACAGATTGTGCGCCGAAACACCAACGTTCAAATTACTTATAACTTTTAGTTTATGAGTGTATCGTTCCGGTAGTCGGTAGCTCAACGCCACTTGCGCTATGCGGAAATACGATGCGCGTTCAATGTAATCTTCCGCCGCTTTTGCGGGATTGTTTTCCTGTGCTGCCCGTGTGCCGTTCCAGCGGTCACCGCCGTGATTGTATTCCATGGCGCAGGAAAGCGAAAATTGCAGCAAACCAAATTGCGGCGTTATGCCAACGGTAAAATCGGGCGCGGGGTTGCCTATTCGCTGCAATTGGGGGTTAATTATCGGTTCGCCGTTATCGTTGTATGCAAGAGAGCCGTCGGACATGCGCTCGTAAGTTGTGCCAAAAATTGCGCCCATTGGCTCGCCTGCGGCAAAATAATTTCCTGCATCGGCAAAGCCTGCCAACGCAACTTTTTCGTAGCCGCCTGCCACCGAGAGCACTTTGCTTTGCATTGCGCTGAAAGTGAAATTGACGCTATAATGTATTCTATGACGATAATATCTTTCTTCATCTCGAAATATCCCAAAAGTATTTTGATGAAGGACATCAACCAAAAATCCGGCATTGCGCACATCGCCCACATTTTGCAAAAAGAACTCTCCGACGGTGTTGTATGGAGCTATCATGCCGCGAGTGGTGGTGTTAAAATACGAAAATGTTGTTATAACTTTATTTTTCCAAAGATTCATTCTCAAACCTGTTTCGTAATTTTCATATATTTCGGGAGTCATTTTTTCTGTTTGCGCAAAAATTTCACGGTCTTCGTAAAAATTGCGCAAAGCATCATTCGCAGTCATTGCGGTAGAAAGCGCCGCATAATTTCGGTACACCAACGCCGCCTCGCTCATCGACCTGCTTGCCGAGGCATGTATTTTAAAAAGATTGACATTATAATTCCACCATTCAAAATTATAGAGCCGAGCCAACTTGTTCAAATCAACAACAACTTTTGCCGAAGGAAACATATTGGTATAATTATCTGCCGTATTTGAAGCATAGTGTTTGTTTTTTAGGTCAATAACAATTTGATTATATATTATACTGTAAGTCGCACCATACGTAATTTCGTGCGCATTACGCAATCCGTCGAACAGCGGCATATTTGTTCGCTTCACATTGGTTTCAATTCTATTGAAGGTGTACAATCCGATGAAATTGAGCGTGTGAAACAAGCGTTTGTCGTACTCATAATCGCAACTTTTTTTCCAGCCAAAACCATATCGTGTCCATAGTTCGGCGCGAGTGTCGGCAGCTTCTTCGCGGCGTGTAAAAGTTTCCTGCGGAGTGGGTGCTAAACGCCCAAATTCGGAATCGTCCCACAGTTTGTTAAACACCACCGAAACGTGGCTTTGCAGTTTTTTGTTTGCCAACTTTCCGTCTGTAAATTTCTTTTCGTAATCGGTTCGCCACCACGCGAGTACGTCTTTTGTTTCGCCTTGGTCGGGCAGGGTGCGGTAGGGGTAATTGGCGAGCGTGTCGGCAAATACTGCGCTCAATAGCCGTGCGTGGCTTGCGCCGAAATTGGTTAATTGTTTGTTGGCAACATTGCCCGAAACGCCTATGTCGGTTGTGAATTGCCGCCATTTTAGCCGCTCGGCTTTGAGTTGCGCATTATACATTTCGTTGAACGATGCTGGAATAATGCTATTATTTTTATTGTGCCCCAATGCAAGTTCAATCATTCCCCTTGTAAAATTAAAACGAGTATTCACGGCATTTTGATACAAAACTCCTGTCCGAAAAAAATCTTTGGCATTGCCCACAGTTTCGGGCAAACGCCCCACTTGCGAAAGCATTACCGCGCCATGGTAATTTACCTGCCAGCCTTCGTTGTCGCGGTAATGAATCATTGTGTAGTCTTTGCCCAATCGCTGAAATTTGCGCACTCCGATTATTGAATAGTAATCTTCGCCTGCAATGGTATATGTTGGCGTTTTGTCGGTCAAAAAGACCACGCCGAGTGTGTCGGTTTTGCTACCAAGTAGCGGCGAGGGTGTAGGGGGAGTTTCCTCCGGTTTTGTTTGTTGCTGTTGTGCGTGTGCTACTAATGCAAGCGCAAAACAGAATAATAGTGTAGATATTTTTTTCATACGAATTTGAATGTTTGAAAATTTTTCAAAAATAAGAAATTTTTAGATATTCCATTTCTCAAAGAAATGGAATATCTTATTTTATCATACATTTGCAAAAACATTTTTCTAAAAAACAAATGAAATCCCTCCAAAAATTATTATTCCCCTTCGCCTGCGTATATTGGCTCATAACCTTTGTGCGCAACAAATGTTTTGATTGGGGAATTTTAAAACAAACACAGTTTGAAATTCCAATTATTTCGGTAGGAAATATTACTGTGGGCGGAACAGGGAAAACGCCGCACGTGCTTTTTATTGCACAACTTCTTGCGTCGTCGCTTGAAATTGCAACGCTTAGCCGTGGTTACGGGCGAAAAACACGAGGTTTTTTATGCGCCAACGAACACACACCGGTTCACGAAATTGGCGATGAACCATTTTTGATACACCAACGCTTGCCAAAAATTACCGTTGCCGTTGATGAAAAACGGGTGCACGGCGTTGAAATGCTTCAAAAAATTAAACCGCAATTGCAAGCGATTATTCTTGACGATGCGTTTCAGCACCGCCATATAAAACCCAAATTGCAAATCGTGCTTGTTGACTACAACCGTCCGCTGTGGCAAGATTGTGTGTTCCCAGCCGGTTTTTTGCGTGAAGGGAAATATGCACTCCGCCGTGCCGATATTGTGATTGTTACAAAATGTCCGCCAACTATTTCGTCTGTCGAACAAGAGCGTTGGAAACAGAAATTGCGCATAAATGCAAAGCAACATTTATTTTTCACATCTATTCAATATGGCGCAATATATCAAGTGAAAAGCGGCGAAACGGTTGATATGCAGGAATTTTTCAAAAACAAAATTCTTATGATAAGCGGTGTGGCACAACCAAAAATTATAGAAAACTTTTTACACGAACAAGGAGCGCAATTTACCCACCTTGCTTTTGGCGACCATCACGATTACACGGCGGCTGATTGTGAAACGATTTTGAAACATTATAATGAAAACACCAAAATTTTGACAACCGAAAAAGATGTACAAAAATTATTGGAAATTACCAAACGTTTCGACTCCGCTCAACGACCGGTGCCGTTGTATGTGTTGCCTATTGCGCCGCTGTTTTTGAATGGTGCGCGGGAACAATTTACGATGTTGCTTTTGTAGAGACGTAGCGTGCTACGTCTCGCGAGGTTTCGTGCGAAGCATCGAAACTTTTGGTGTTGTAATGTATTTGAAATTTCTACGCTTTGCTTGAAACGACTGAGACGTAGCACGCTACGTCTCTACAACAAGCCCTGCATCAACACCCGCACAATCGTTCGTTGTATTTTTTCCGCATTTACCAATTGCTGCGGCGTAAGGTCGGGGTTTTCTATTTCTATGGTGTTGCACAATTTCTCAATCCATTCGTTGTTGTGGAAATTTTCAAAGGCATCGTCGATTTTTACGATTGTATTATATAATATGTATAGCACGGCTTTTTGTGCCAAGCGAGGTGTAATTGCCGCATCGGTTTCGGGCATGCAACGATTATACACATCGGCAACGAGAATTTCAAAATCTTCGTTACAATCGTGTAATATGATTATTTGCACCAAAAGTGCTTCGTAATATGGCTCTAAAAATTCCGGCATCTGCCTCTTGCGGTTGCTGAGCTTGTCGAAGCATTCATATTCATCAATTGTTTTTTGTGCATACAAATATACCTTTTTCAACACCGCCAATCGCTCCTGTTCATGTTCAAAATTATCGTACTGATACCACACAAGCAAAGCTTTGGCGAGTTGCCACATTTCGGCATCGGGCAGTTCAATACCTTGATTGTTTCGTGCAATTTCATATATCATGCGGAGCAACGGTTCGGCTTGCGCTCGTTTGTTTTGTTTGCTCAAATTGAGGGCGGTTATGAGGGCTTTTTTAAACATAATTTTAGTAATCAGTAGTCAGTACTAAATACTGACTACTCTTTCTTTTGTTTCACAATATATAACACACGGAAAAGTAAAATTCCAAACAATGGAAGATACATAATGCGATAGCGCACCAATGCACCAAAGTTTGCAATAGTTAGTCCGGTAAAAAATGCCGATAAAACTATAAAAATTGTTATAGAACTTAAAAACGCATCGCCGGTAATTATTTTAAAAAAACCAACAATGCGAGTTCGTATAAGTAAATAGACAAAAAATACCAACAATATTGCTGCTTCTAATGCCGAAATAAGCAAGAATAGCGATTTGCCTTCCCATAAAAGTGGTCGAAAAAGTCCCGAAAATAAAGCAGCCGGAACTTTGGAAAGCATGCTTGGTATGGTTGCATCGAACGAACCAATATCGAAACTATTTTCTCCGTAATAATCCTGTTTTAAGTCGTCTTGTATAATTACCGCATAAGAAAGCATTGAATCAACAGTGGCATATTTCCCCACGGCTACATTGCCCATGCTGCTTACCACATACACTATAACCAATAAAAACATACTCAAAATAAACGGTAATACTGAGGTTCGCAGCAACACATTTTTAATACGGGAAATCCACAGAAATCCTATCCACAGTGCGGTAGAAGCAAGTGCTGTGTAAAACACAAAGGGACGAATGGAAATAAGAATATACGACCAAAATACATAGCCTACAATATTGAGAAACAGTTTGCGTTTACGGTAAAACACATTGTACACATGTACATACAATTGCAAAACTGCCACCAAACACCACACATCTTTGAGTATTCCCGAACTCCAAAACAAAACCGATGGAATAAAAAGCACGGCAATTGCCATAGTTTTTTGATTTTTGGGGTACATGCGACACAACATTGTATAAAATTTCCAAAAAGGAATAAACAACACAATGCACATAACAAGCGTCATTCCCCAATACGACCCCATGCCAAGTATATAAAACGGTACTGAAAATCGACACACCGCCCACGCGTTGGCATCTCTAAAATACACCGGATTACCCGTGTCGGCATCAAATAATGAACGAAGTTCGGGTGTGCGCTCGCCCAATAATATACGAAAAGCCGCTCCTGCGTCTTTTTGAAAAAGCCGCACTAAAGAACGGGTGCCATAATAATAATAGTGTGTATCGCCCCCTCCGTAATAATACATATATACCAGTATAAATATAATAGAAAATGCTATGCGGACAAACAAAGCATTTTTATAGTGTGCATAATACCAGCTATTTTCAATGTGTTTATTGTATGTTTTATTGGCAACAACAAATGCAGCTATAAGTATTGCAATACTTATTATTATGTCGAATGTCGATGTGCCTATATTCATAATTGCATTACACGCTTGTTTGTTTTATCTTTTTCCAACAAAATTCCGCTTGCTACCGTCAATATCTTTATTGTTATTATATTACATGTTGTGCAAATTTAACACCGTGAGATGAGGAATAAATTTAAAATCTGCCGTATTTCTCGTTATCAGTATCAAATAGTTCTGTCCCATTCTTGTCGTGCTGCTGTTATATATTGATTGAATGATTGCGCTTCATCGGCACTCAAAATCCCTTTGAATTGTGCTGCTTTATTCGATTTTACCGTTTGAACACGTTCTAAATCATCGGAAATATAAATCAAAAACTCAACTTTTTTCCCAACATAATGATTGGGTAAAGAAAGTTCAACCATCGGTTGATTCGGGATTAATGCCGTGCGTAACATAGTTGTAGAGTTTTAATAGTATTCGTGATGCAAATATACAACCTTTTCCCAAAAAACAAGTAAGGGCGAAAAATCTTTCGCCCTTACTAATCCATTTTTATACATTGTACAGACGCGGCGCGCCACGTCTCTACCACTAATTCGTTACCAAAACCTTCACCACAGTCTTAACCCCATTGCAGAGATTGCTTACCAAATACACTCCCGCAGGCAATGGCAATTCTATAGCATACGTTGGTGTGTAAGGCGTAACTGTTGTTTCAAACAACAATTTGCCGGTTACGGCATGCACGCTCACATAGTTGCCTTTTGCAACATCGGCAAATACACATTCCAAATGAGTAATACCATTACTTTGTGTTTTGAAAACTTCAAAGGATTTGTTAGTATTTTGGAAATATACAGGCACTATGTGCGAATATGAATATTCACCATTGAAATCGGTTTGTTTTAAGCGGTAGTACGATACGCCTGCGAGCGGCTGTTCGTCAATGTAGGTATAATACTGAGGTTCGGTGGTGGTGCCGGCTCCAAGTATTTCGGCAAGCGGGGCAAATACCGAGCCATTGCCCGAACGATACAGGGTAAAGTAATCATTACCGGTTTCGGTCATAGTTTTCCAATGAAGCACTATTGCACTCGCTTCTAATTTTGCGGTAAATTCTGTAAGTTCTATCGGTAAAAGCACATCATTGCCTGCTATACGAGCATCGAAATCGGCTTGGCATTGTGTTGTTGTTGCCCATTCTATTTTGGTAACTTGGCCGGGATCAGCACCTCCTTTCAATTTAAAATCCTGGTCGCCTCCGATGTTTATAATTGGTGTTGTTTCGCCGTGGCTGGGCGTGTCGCCTCCATACACATCATTTGCAAAGTGCAATTTACCGGTACCAAACACATAGCCAACATTTGTACCTGTACCTCGTCCTTTATTTCCGCAGTAATACAAGTCGGAACCGGGTAGTACGTGTATTTTAAATTGGGTGGTTACAGTAGCAGCCATATCGCCAATAAAACCTAAAGCTCCCGGCTCCAAATTCAAAGCATTACAACCGCCGCCGTTAGTGCCTGTAAAACCTCGTGCAAATATCTGTGCGTTGTTGTCAATCCATACTTGAGCACCGCCGCCGCCGCCGTCAATCGACAACATACCTTTACCGTTACCTTCTACGGTGTTATATACATAAATTCCTGCTCCTTCTTTCAATCTAAATCTCAAGCCACCTTGGTCGGAACGCAAATCAAGATTGCCGTCTTTTACATAAATTTTCCCGCCCATAGTATGGGTTCGCGAAGAACCGCGGGCAATAATCTTCATATCGCTATTTATTACGTTGAATATACTTCCCGTATTCAAGAACACTCGTGTATCCTGTGCTTCGGGCATTGCCTTAGTACCATGGGCAATTTGGGCTAACATACTTGTTTCCAATTTTGCATTAGAACTGGTTGCAGCACAAGCGAAGCCTGACGGAGTGCTATGATTCCCCAAACTCCCGTCGCAATAATACTGAAATTTCGTAGTGCAATTCTCGTCAAGCCCTATCTGTGCATCTATTTTTACTGTTTTGGCGGTTGTAGCAGTAGAATTGTCTATTGTAATTAGCGCGCCGTTTTCGTTATAAAAGAATGCTCCGCGTCCGTTATCAATTATAAAATCGGAATTAGTAAGACGGAATGCGCCTGCATTATTAAAATACGCTGCCATATTAACCCTATCGGCATCACCGGCGGCACCACCCATTTGAAATTTACCGTCCCTTACTTCTATCGTACCTTGGTTATCAATAAATATTGGTTTTCCATCGTCCCATTTAAAATTGGTGTTGCGCTTAAATGTGAAATCACCGGTAATGTCTATCAATCCTGTTGGCGTAACGGTTATTTGACCTGCACTCACTGTCCATCCGTTTGGCATGTACAATGCGCTTGAAATGGTGAGTTTTGCCGGATTAGCGTTATTATCTGCAATTGTAAGAGTTCCTCTACGAGTTACATCGCAAGAAGAAATAGTTACATTGGCACCTGCACACAATGTTACATTATCGTACGCATTTGGCACTTCGCCCATTAGTGAGCCACTGCAACTACTACTACGCCAATTTGCCGTATTACACCATTCTCCTGTGCCTGAATAATAGAAATTACGAGGCTCAAGCGAAACACTGCCGGTAAGGTTCACAATTGCCGTTCGCCCGCCCAAAGAGACAGAAACCGTAGCCGATTTGCTTTCTACATATCCTGCTTTGAAACGCACACATATTGTAGCACCGGTGGCAGTGGCGGTGTTCGATAGTATTGTAAAGGCATCGGGATTGGTTCCGCCCAATGATGCACTAATTTCTCCGTCTAAACATTCGCGTGTTACCGTAAAACACCGGTCGTCGGGTCCGCCGCCGCCGGGGTAAGCCAAAGCTATCGTTGAAGAAGAAACCGAAAGTGCAGATGTTTTAAACACTGCTTTAGCTTTAATTGTTTTTGCATACGCCGTTCCACCGGCTATAGTAACTGCTACGCCTTCGGCAAAAGGTGTATTGCCGATGTATCTCAAATACAATGTTTGATTTATTGTACTATTTGTAGTAGATAGGTACACAGTTTCATCTATACCGAGAGAATTACCGTTTTCGTACTCAACCACAAAACCGGCTGTTTTTGTTATGGCTATCGTTGGCGGCAAACAATTTCCCACTACGTCGAAAGGGATTCTGTCGGTAAAGGTTTCACCCGAGCACACCGGAGTAAAATTGAGTGTAGCGGCTGGTTCGGTGTTTAAGTACGTTGCCACTACGGTAGCGTTTGCTTTTACGGTTAGTGTTTTCGAGGCATCGGTGCCGGCTGTAAGTGTTACTGCGGTGGCATTGGTTACAGCGCCGCCGGTATAGGTTACTGTAACTTGCTCACCGGCAACGGCGGTAGCTTTATTTACCGAAAAATTAGTTCCGGGAGCTATGGCAACTGTTCCAAGACAAGAACCTGCAACGGTAAATGTTTGTGTATTCCAATCTCCTGTAGCACATTTTTCAAATGCAAGGGCGGCAATTTCCGGAGTAAATACCGGAGTGGAAACCGAGCCTTCTGCTCGTATAGTAACAGGGGTGGCACCGCCGCCGCTTACCGTTACGGCATCTTCAAAATCGTAATCGTCTACGGGAGTAGAGGTACGGGTTATTGTAATTAATTTGCTAAACGTACCATCGGCTTCTACGGTAGTAGTAGTGGGGCTTACCGTATAATTACCGTTTACCGGAGCAAAGGTAATAGTTGCACCGACTGTTAAATTATAGCCTCTTACCGTAACCTCGCGCGATGAAGGAGCATTGGGACACGCGGTGGGAATGGTTACATCGGTTTTTATAAAGATTGGACCGCAAGCGGTAGGGCTTACTGTATGTGCACCCGATACGGGGCTGGTTGCGCACACCTCGAAGAGGCGCACATCGCTCAGTCTAACGGGGTCGGTAGTAGCTCCTGTGTTTGTATTACCTCCTACGTTAAACGTCAATCGAAGGTTGTTCTTTGTTGGTTCCGATACAGTAAATACCTCCGAGAAAGTTGTAAGCGTGGGGGTCAAGTTATATTTTTGATTATTATCGGCAGTCATATAGTTTCTCCATATTGATTCGACTGAATTTTCAATTACCGCTATTATGGTTCTGTTGGCAGTTTCCGACATGGCTGTAAAAGTAAAACAGTATTGCTTTCCGTTTACGAGATTGATCCCCATCTGGGTAAATTGCGGTTTCCAGTGCTCGCCGGCATTTCCATTATTACCAACTCTTAATCTTACGCTTCCGTCGCCCTGCGGCACTGCATCGCAGGTACCACCGTTGCAGCTGCCATAATTCCAATCTGTAATGCCGGAGAAAGTACCATTTTTAATCATATTGGTAGGACTTCCTACTACACAGTAATAGTAGTATTGTTCGTTACCAACAGGAAATTCGGAGAGTTGCGGGGTGTAGGTTGAGCTTGTTGCGCCCGGAATAGGGGTTCCGCCCGTGGTAGAGGCAGTTGTGTTCCTGTACCACTGATAACTCGCCGCAGCACAGGTAGTAACCGACAATGCATCGAATTCTCCGACTGTATTACATACATTTTGAACCTTACCCGACAAATTTGAAGCTGTAATACAACCGCCGGTATAGGTAATTGTTCCGCTTTTTGTAACAGGAGTGCAATCCACACCGTTGCCTGTTGTTGTAATGCTATAATCGGTGTTGGCGCACGATGGCGTACCGGTTATTTCTACCGTGGTGCTTGCGCCCGTGCCTTTGATTTCCAAAGTTATGCCGTTCACCGTTTTCGAGCCGCTTGTAATTGGGCTTCCTCCTCCGAGTGTAGCACTTACTCCGGTAGCGTTGGTTAGTGCGTATGTTATTTTAGAAATAGGGGTGCCGCTCGATGATTGACTGGCTGCGCCGCCGGAAGATGTAAGGGTTGGTGGGGTGGCACAAGTGGTTACCGGTGCGCATTCTTCTAATTCTAATGTGAATTCACCGATAACTACACTACTACCGCCTAATTTTACAACAACTCCAACATAATAAGATGCGGTGGTAGATGGAGTAAAAGATATCTCATCAAAATTCACAGTGGCTCCAATTGCTTTTGCACTATGTCCAATAGTATTGGAAGGAGATGCTGAATAAGCAGTAATTGGAGAAAAAGTAGTAGGAATAATGTATACCAGTACATCGGCATTCCGTGAACCTCTTGTACCATCCATCCCTGTCTCTGTATAATTCACATTCAACGTATACGTGTACCCCTGCTGGAATGTTAATGATTTGTAAAAATAGGACGTTACGCCATTACTGGTAGTACTATTAGAATAACAAGGGGTATTAAATTCTACTTTGTTATCACTGACACGAGAGGCGGTAAATTGCCGTGTAACAGAAGTAGCACCACAAATGGTAGAAGAAGTAGAAGTAGCATAATTTTGGGCGGCAGCAAATGTACCACCTGTTACTGTTACAGGAATAATAGTACAATTTGTTACAGAAGCACTCAAACTAACATTTTGAGCCGTACCACTATTTATATCAGGGTTGGTAAAGGCTACGTTGGCGGTATTATAATCAGCCGCCGCTTTGCCTGATTTCAAACGAACCCAAACGTATGCAGGGCAATCGGTGGCACTGAAAGTAAGACTGCCGGTACCGTCAACCCAAGTACCATTCGATGCGCTTGTGCTGCCTTTTGAAATTTCGTAATCATTGGCATTGGTTCCGGTAAGTTTTACTGTTGTGCCGGATGTCAAACTCGAACACGTTACTGTAATTTTTTGGGGTGTGCTTGAGCCTCCTGTTGTGTAACCCAATTCGGTGAGGGATGCCTTATCGAGGGTGAGGGTGGGGGTGGTGGGTGTACAATCTTTGACGGTGTGTTTGCCGGATGCGGCGGTTTTGCCACATTCGGTTTCTGTTAATAGATAAAGACTTACGTTGCTTATAATAACATTTGGTGTTGAACTACTGCCCATGTTAAATGCGACTTGGTGCAACCTTACATTTGTTGGAGTTTGGAGTGTACCTACTGTAAAATCAAGCGTAAAAGTCTGATTAGTATTCGTCAAATTAACAGAATGTTCTCCCCAAGTGTCATAATTATTTGCTTGTTGTACCACCGCCTGTATTGTCCTTGTCCCCGATGCAGTCCTTGCCGTATAGGTAAGACGGTATTTGGAACCAACCGTGAGATTTAGTCCTCTCTGAAGAATTTGACTATTGTCCGCATTCATACCACTGACTGTGATTTCACGATTGGTGGTATTGATGCTTCCGGCAGCACCATTCCTTGCCGCCCATGTATTAGGATTAACACAATCTCCGGAGGAGCCGCACATGGTGCTACTTGCGAAATTTCCATTTGTTATCAAATCACTACCGGTAGTGCTAAGATTATACACCACACAATAATAATAGTAGTCGGTACCAACAGAAAGTTCGCTTGCAAGCGGTGTGTAGGTTGCACTTGTTGCGCCTGCAATAGGAGTTCCGCCCGTGTTACCGTTCGATGTGGTTCTATACCATTGGTAAGCACGCTGAGTCGCATCTATAGGAGTAACCGACAATGCGTTGAAAGTTCCGGGAGTCGGGGTTTTACAAATGTCTGTTTGAGCAGGTAAGGACGAAGAGGTGATGCAGCTGGCAGCGGCAAATGGAGTAGGCTGCATTTCTAATGAAGCAACACCACCTGGCTCTGTATACCGGAAATAAATAGTGTAAGAACATTGGGAAGTAGCATCAGTAGCCATCGAAAAGGCTACCTTCGTAGGAGTACCTGCTGTTTTACCGGTAACGGTAAGGTTAGTAGACGAAGCACCTATAGCGCACGGATACGCATCTGGTGCCGAGTAAGTAATATTACTTGCAAGAACACCAGCAATGCCAAGTGTAAAAGCATCTTTCGACTTGAGCTTAACTGTTATTGAAAAAACATCACCTGGCGCTACGGTAATAGTACATGGTCTACCACTACAAAGCTGAGTCCCACTTGCATTATTAATAACAAAATTACCTTGAGCTCTGTCGTCAGGATCAGAGAAAGTTAATGTTGCAGCATTCACACTCCCCACGCCCAAAAACAGCGCACAAACGAGCAGGATTAAAGAACTGAGGCGGTTTTTACTTAGAAAACGGGGGGGGGTAGTGGTGGTTTTTGTGTAGATATTTTTCATGCTGTGAGGTCTTTTAAAGCCCCGACCCAACCCTCCCCACAAGGGAGGGAGTTTGGAGCTGTGGTTTAATTATTTAGTTTTGTTTTTCAATTTTTTTCTGTTTCTTTTTCTTCTTCTATTTCTTGCTTGCTTTTTTTGGTTTTCGTAGTGGCAGCAGTGGCTTTACACTATTTTACATTATTTTTATACCTGTTTTTTTAATTTCTTCTATAAATGGGTCTCCTTGGTTGAAGTAATCGGTAGGGTATGTTTTTGTTTCGATGCGTATATATGGTTTTTTGATACCTACGTACGGAAAGAGTTTTTTGTCTTCAAAAGAAAAACCGATAAATTCGTCCGCTACCAATGCCACGTCAATGTCCGAGTGCTCGTGCTGTGTACCTTTGGCAAATGAACCGTACAGGAACACATTACGGAGATTAACTCCGTGTTTTTGTACATCGCAAGCGTAATTGTACACCGTATCTATTGCAGCATCTTGAGTAAGCATTGTTTGACCTCCTTTACTTTTTCTAATTGTATAACTGTGTAATCTTTTGTGCATATCTTATCTATCTTTCTCAAGTAATCCGGATAACGTCCTGATAGTTGAAACTCGTTGAAGTTTCCCAAAAAGTTCATCATATCATCTTCCAAATCTATATTCGACTGTTCCAACAGATACACAATATTGTGCACTCGTGGCGGATAGTTTTCTTGATGTGTACGCACCCAGTTTGCTTTTGCCAATTTTTCTAAAGTTTGATGTGTCAAATAGAGACAGAACACATAATCGCCGGCATTACCGCTTCCAGTCGTCCTCGGCTGTATCCGTCCAGTACTTTATGTGTTGCTCCTTTGTCATCATACTTGTTTTAATTTAAGATTTGCGAATATACAATTTTTATGGTTAGTTTTTCAAAGTTCCTTTTTTTTCGCAGGGCTTTACCCTGCGTTGGGTAATGCGAGACTTTCAGCCTCGGGAGAGAGAGTGGCTCGTTTTATTCGTTCAATTTCTTCGATTGTTACAAAAAAATGCCCTTTGTAAACTCTTATCTACAAAGGAATAACGAATAGCACTGTAAATGCTTTGTAAATCTTACACATTTTTAAGGTTTTTACGGTTGGATTTAAGCGTTAAATAGCTGGTTGTGAGTTAGTTATTATTGTGTGGGTTTTGTCATATTATTTCTGTCGCAATGTACAACAATTTTTACACGTTTGCAAGGGTTTTATTTATTTTTTAAAAAGCACACACATTTTTATGAAAAACAAGCAAGGGCGAAAAATCTTTCGCCCTTACATTCCTATTGACAAGGGGTTTATGCTTCGATACTTCGACTACGCTCAGCAACCTCTTCGCTCAGCAACCGAACCCCTTGTTACCTTATTTCCTCGTCAACTTGTCAACTCGTCAACTATTTCCTAATTCGTTACCAAAACCTTAACCACAGTCTTAACACCATTGCAGAGATTGCTTACCAAATACACTCCCGCAGGCAATGGCAATTCTATAGCATACGTTGG
>WQTX01000017.1 GCA_009786075.1 Bacteroidota bacterium
TCCTTCTCCTCCCCTTGAGGGGGAGGTCGGGAGGGGGCTTTCTATGAACATCTCCGAATTCATACAACTTTTTCGTCAGCACCCCGTTTTTACAGCGGCGGCGCAAGAATTGCGCAGTACAAACGATGCTAAAATTTGTATAAAAACCCTCTGCGGCTCCCTGCCAAGTTTTTTTGTGCAACACCTCTTTTCACAGGCAAAACAACACATTATATTCCTTGCTCCCGATACCGACGATGCCGCTTATTTATACGGCGATATTACGAGTTTGTGCGGCGCAAAAAACGCTTTGTTTTTTCCATCTTCTTATAAACGTTCGCTGTTATACAACCAACCCGACCGGAGCAATGTGCTGGTGCGTACCGAAGTGCTCGAAAAATTAGTTGACGATAAAAAGAAATATATCATAGTAACCTCGCCCGAAGCAATTGTGGAACAGGTAATTACCAAAGAATTGCTACAACAAAAAATTCATTTTCTATCGGTTGGCGAGCAGGTTGATACAAGTTTTATCAACGAACTTTTGTACGAATTTGGTTTTGAACGGGTGGATTTCGTAACCGAGCCCGGGCAGTTTTCGGTGCGGGGCAGCATTATTGATATTTTTTCGTTTTCAAATGATGTGCCCTATCGGGTGGATTTTTTCGGCAACGAAGTTGATAGCATTCGCACGTTTGATTGCGATGACCAACGCTCGATAGAAACGGTTGAAAATTTCGCCATTATTCCCAATATTCAAAGTAAGGAACATATTACGCACTACACTTCGTTTTTGGAATATTTTAGCGATTACGTTTTGTGCGTGAACGATATTTCGCTCTGCGCCAAAACCTTACAAACTTTGTGCGAACAGGCATTGAAAAATCCGGCTTCTGCCGAAATTACCGAACAATCCTTGCTTTCTATCGACAATTTTTTAGCGCAAATTGCACAAAAACAAGTGTGTGAATTTTCTTCGCAGCCATATTTTGAAACCGCACAATTATTTGAAAGTAATTCAACGCCGCAGCCGGCAATCAATAAAAATTTCGAGCTTTTTGGTAAGCAATTAGTTGAAAATCAAGCTCGTGATTACAGCAATTACTTCGTTACCCAAAGTACGACACAGTATGATAGAATACGGGTAATTTTCGATGAAATCAATCCGCAAGTACGCTTAACGCCGCTTGTAACCTCCATTCATAAAGGGTTTATAGACCACGACAGCAAACTTTGTTGCTACACCGACCACGAAATTTTTGAGCGCTATCATTCGCAAATTGTACGCAAAAAAGTGATTTCAAAAGATAGTTTTAGCATACAAGACATAAAAAATCTTTCGCCCGGCGATTTTGTGGTACACATTGACCATGGAATCGGAAAATTTGCCGGTTTGGAACGTTTGGAAGTCAACGGAAATTTGCAGGAAACGGTAAAACTTGTGTACAAAGATGGCGATGTGGTATATGTGGGCATTCACAATTTGCACAAAATATCGAAATACAAAGGTAAGGACGGCACGCCGCCAACGGTGCACAAATTGGGCTCTTCGGTGTGGCAAAATACCAAACAAAAAACCAAAAACAAGGTAAAAGATATTGCCAAAGAATTGATTGCTTTGTACGCCGAACGCAAATCAAAAGAGGGTTTCCGCTTTTCGCCCGATACCTATATGCAGCAGGAATTGGAGGCGTCGTTCTTTTTTGAAGACACGCCCGACCAAAGCACGGCAACGCAAAAAGTGAAACATGCTATGGAAGCTCCCTATCCAATGGATATGCTGATATGCGGCGATGTTGGTTTCGGTAAAACCGAAGTGGCAATTCGAGCGGCTTTCAAAGCCGTGTGCGATGGCAAGCAGGTTGCAGTTTTAGTGCCAACCACTATTTTGGCTATGCAACATTACAAAACGTTTTCCTCTCGTTTGCAAGAATTGCCTTGCACGGTTGATTATATTTGCCGTTTGCGCAGTACAAAACAACAAAAAGAAAGTCTTGTAAATTTAAAACAAGGTAAAACCGATATTCTTATAGGCACACACCGTTTGATAGGTAAAGATGTGTTGTTCAAAGATTTAGGATTGTTAATTATCGACGAAGAACAAAAATTCGGCGTGGGCATGAAAGAAAAACTCAAACGTATGAAAGTGAATGTCGATACACTTACGCTTACCGCTACGCCTATTCCCCGCACGCTGCAATTTTCGCTTATGGGCGCTCGTGATTTGGCAATTATCAATACGCCGCCGCCAAACCGCCACCCGATTTTAACCGAAGTTCACACATTTAACGGCGATATTATTCAAGAGGCTGTTTTATATGAAGTTAATCGTGGCGGACAGGTTTTTGTGGTAAACAATCGCATTAAAAATATTTATGAAATAGAAAAACTCATAAATAAACTCTGCCCCAAAGTGCGCACCGTGGTTGGACACGGACAAATGGAAGGCGAAAAATTGGAACAAATTATGCTTGATTTTATAGACCACGAATACGATGTGCTGCTTGCAACCACCATTATAGAATCGGGGCTTGATATTCCCAATGCCAACACAATTATTGTGAACGATGCACACAGTTTTGGACTGAGCGATTTGCATCAATTGCGCGGGCGAGTGGGGCGAAGCAACAAAAAAGCCTACTGTTACCTGCTTGCGCCGCCTTCGCACACGCTTACCAAAGAGGCTCGCCAACGCCTGCAAGCAATTGAGGAATATTCCGATTTGGGCAGCGGTTTTAATATTGCAATGCAGGATTTAGATATTCGAGGCGCAGGAAATATGCTGGGAGCCGAGCAAAGCGGTTTTATTTCAGATATTGGTTACGAAACTTACCAGAAAATATTAGACGAAGCCTTGCTCGAATTGCGTGAAACGGAATTTCAAGAACTGTTTGCCGGCGAAAAACATTCGGAAATTACCACAAACCGCCTGCAAAACACACAATTTATAAACGATTGCACGGTTGATACCGACATGGAATTATTATTCCCCGAAAGTTACATAGAAAGCACCAAAGAACGGGTAAAAATGTACCGAGAACTCGATACGCTTACAAACGAAACCGACTTGCAAATCTTTGAAGAACAATTGATTGACCGCTTTGGCGAAATTCCGCCACAAAGCTACGCCTTGCTCGATGTGGTGCGCCTGCGTTGGGCTGCAATTCCACTTGGTATAGAGCGCATTACGCTCAAAAACAATGTAATGTTGTGTTATTTTGTGGCAAATCAAAATTCTACGTATTATCAATCACAGGCATTTGAAAAAGTGTTGAAATTTATGCAACACAATCCGAAACGTTGCGTGTTGAAGGAAATAAAATCGAAACTTACGCTTCGTTTCGACGAGGTGGAAAACATAGCGCAGGCGATTGTGAAATTGCGGGGGATTGATGAAATTTTGGATTAAGGCGTTTCGGCTCCGCTCAACGACCGGAGCGGTGGCTGATACTTCGACTACGCTCAGCAACCAACGGAGTCGAAGCCATATTTATTTCCCCACCAAATTCTTCAACAAAGCAATCTGTTCATCTTTGCAGGCAATAAGTTGCTCATAAATTTTACGATTTTCTTGGTATAAATCTTCTGCTTTTTGATGTGAGATTGCTGTAATAGATTCGTTATTATGTATTTCTTGGTGGAAAGATTGAGGTTCCAATTCCAGCAGTTCGTTAAGTGTAACATTGAGAATATTCGCAATTTTCTGCAAACGCTCAACGGTTAATTTTGTTTCCCCCTGCTCAATTTTAGTATAGGAGGTTTGGGAAATACCCAAATTTATCGCCATCGCCTCGTGGGAAATGCCTTTTCTCTTTCGTATTGTTTTTATGTTTTTTATTACATTCATTCGGAAAAGTGCTTAAATTACAAGCAAAAGTAATTATTTTTTTGTAAAAGTATTTGGATTTCACGAAAATTAGTCGTTACTTTACTGTGAATTATTTTTTTTTATTATCAATCCCTAAAAATTTTGCGTTATGAAAAAGTTAAAAAAATTGACTCTGACAGAATTTGCAAAAGGAAGTATTAATCAAATTTTATCTGCTCAAAATTTGAACGAACTTAAAGGTGGTTACATTTCAAGCCCTATTAAGTAATTTGAAGTTACTTTTTCTTGCTATTTAAAAAGAGTTCGAAGTCTTTCTTCGAACTCTTTTTTTTGTGTTTTAGATTGATAAGTCTATTATTCTATAAAATATTTTCTTATCTACGAGATAAAAATATCGTTTTTTACCATACTTTTGCGCTTTAAATCATTGGCGAATCAACCCAATCAGTTATTCAATTACTCTGTTATTCAAAACATGGCACAAAAACCCTCAATCCCCAAAGGCACTCGCGATTTTACGCCTGCCGAAATGATTAAACGCAATTATATTTTCGATACCATTCGTTCGGTGTATAAACTCTTTGGCTACCTGCCCATAGAAACGCCGGCAATGGAAACTATGCAAACACTTATGGGAAAATACGGCGAAGAAGGCGACCGCTTGATTTTTAAAATTCTTAATTCGGGGGAATTTCAACAGGATTTAACGGCGCAGGATTTGGCGGAAAAATCGGCGGCGGCATTGGCGCACCAAATCTGTGAAAAGGCTTTGCGTTACGATTTAACCGTTCCCTTTGCCCGATTTGTGGTAATGCACCGCAACGAAATTCAATTGCCCTTCAAACGCTATCAAATTCAACCCGTGTGGCGTGCCGACCGTCCGCAACGGGGACGTTACCGTGAATTTTTTCAGTGCGATGCCGATATTGTGGGTAGCAATTCACTTTTGAATGAATATGAATTGGTGCAAATTATTGATATGGTTTTCCAAAAATTCGGCATTGGCGTTACCATAAAAATGAACAACCGCAAAATTCTTTCGGGCATTGCCGAAATTATATGCGAACCCGATAAAATTACCGACATCACCGTTGCAATAGATAAATACGAAAAAATCGGCATCGAAAATGTGAACAAAGAATTACAGGAAAAAGGCATTGCGCCCGAAAAAATTGCAATTTTGCAACCAATTATAGAATTACAAGGTACAAACGAAGAAAAATTGGACAAACTTGCTGTAATTCTTGCCGGGTCAACTATTGGTTTGGAAGGAATTTCGGAATTGCGCTATGTGTTTGAATTGTTGAATTGCATTACACTTAAAGCAACTGTTGAAGTTGATTTAACACTTGCACGAGGATTGAATTACTACACCGGAGCAATTTTTGAAGTAAAGGCAAACGATGTGCAAATTGGCAGCATTTGCGGCGGCGGACGTTACGATAATCTTACCGGAATATTTGGTATGGAAGGAATTTCGGGCGTTGGTATTTCATTCGGAGCAGATAGAATTTTCGACGTTCTTAATCAATTAGATGCTTACCCCGAAACTACAAAACAAACTACGCAAGTGCTGTTTATTAATTTTGGCGAAACCGAGCAACGAGTAATTTTGCCAATGCTTACTGAATTGCGGGCGCAAGGAATTTCATGCGAAATTTACCCCGAACAGGGAAAAATGAAAAAACAAATGCAGTATGCCAATGATAGAGCAATTCCATTTGTGGCACTTGTGGGCGAAAGCGAAATGCAAAACAATACGATTACGCTTAAAAATATGCAAACGGGCGAACAGAAAACGGTTTCGTTGCAAGAATTGCAAAAGTTAAGCAGATAATACCAAAACAAACATAGATTGCTTCGCTCCGCTCGCAATGACGCTCTTTTGAGACTTTGCACAAATCAACAAAAAAGCGTCATTGCGAGGTACGAAGCAATCTAAATACTGAATACTAAACCATGACCACCCCCTACAAAAATTCCAACCAACCAAAAAAAGAGCAAATTGCCGCAATGTTCAACAACATAGCGCATAAATACGATTTTTTGAATCATACTTTGTCGTTGGGTATTGATGTGTGGTGGCGCAAAAAAGCGGCAAAAAAATTGGGGCAATTGGAAAATCCGTTCATTCTCGATATTGCCACCGGCACCGGCGATTTTGCCATTACCGCTGCTCGCCGCATCAAAACCGCTCGCATTGTGGGAGTTGATATTTCCGAAAAAATGATGGAAGTGGGCAAACAAAAAGTTGCTCGTCAAAATTTGAACAATCGCATAACATTTCAACAAGGCGATTGCGAAAATTTGCAATTTGAAAGCAATTCTGTTGATGCAATTTTGACGGGCTACGGGGTGCGCAATTTTGAAAACTTGCACGCCGGTTTGTGCGAAATGCACCGGGTGCTCAAACCACACAGCAAGGCTGTGATACTGGAATTTTCCACACCCCGAAAATTCCCTGTAAAACAATTATATATGTTTTATTTTAAACATATTTTGCCCGCTGTCGGACGATTGTTTTCAAAAGATAATTCAGCCTACACCTATTTGCCCGAATCGGTAGAGGCGTTTCCGTCAGGCGAAAAATTTGTTGCCGAAGCACAAAAAGCAGGCTTTACAAACACTAATTTTACGTTTTTAACGTTTGGTATCACAGCCTTATATGTATTAGAAAAATCCTAACCCCTTGTTCCCTAATCCCTTGTCTCCTAAAAATGAAACGATTGCTACTTTTTTTACTTACCTGTTTGATTGCGCAAACTTTGTGTGCGCAACAAAAGAAAGTAATGCGCAATCCGACCTACGATTTGAAACGCATAAAAATGGGTATGTCGCTGGGATTCAACACCATGAATTTCCGTATATTGCCTACTACCGATTTGCTTGTACCGTTTTACCGCGACTCGGTACAACATTTGGAAGCCACGCCAAGCATTGGGTTCAACCTTGCCATGATTACCGATTTGCGACTGAACGACCATTTTAACCTGCGCACTCAACCCGGTTTACAGTTTGGGCAACGAAACCTGCACTACGTGATGCGCAATATGTACGAAACCAACGACGACGGTAGTATGATAACATACGATTACACTATGAAAATGTCGGTTATTTATGTCGATATTCCGTTGATTTTAAAATACAATGCCCGGCGCATTAATAATTATCGTCCATATTTAATTGCCGGAGGTTCGGTAAAATATGATTTGGAAACACATCGCACACGGCGCAATAAAGATTACACCATATCGCAAATACCGATGGATTTTTTCTATCAATTTGGATTTGGCGTCAATTGGTATTTTGTATATTTTAAATTTGCCGCCGAGTTTAAATTTGAATTTGGTACACGCAATATTTTACGTCCCGAAAACATAGCGTACGCCAACGTTATTGACAAACTCTACTCTCGGTTGTTTGTTATTTCTTTGCATTTTGAGTAAGGGGTTTTATACCCGAAAAGGTATAATTTAACAAAAAACCACATTATATTGTGATTTTTGTTGCAAAATTAAAAAATTTACCATATTTTTGCATCAAAATCACACTATATTGGGATTATGCAAAATATAGGCACTATAATTAAAGAACGAAGAAAAACACTTTCTATCACTCAACAAGAGTTAGCCGAATTGGCAGGAGTGGGCATCAATACGCTTACAAAAATTGAGCGAGGCGAGGCTAATCCGTCTTTTGAAATTTTGCACAGAGTGTTAGATACTTTGGGGCTTGAAATAGAAGTGAAAGTGAAAAACAATACTATTTAAAACGTAGTTGAACAATGAGAAAAGCACAGATTTTTGTACGCACCGTTTTAGCTGGCGAACTTTCGGAAGTTTCGACGCAAGAGTATGTTTTTCGTTACGACGATACATATTTTAACAACCCCACGTTGCCTGCAATTAGCTTGACTTTACCAAAAACACAACAAGAATTTCGGTCTTCGTATTTATTCCCGTTCTTTTTCAATATGTTATCGGAAGGAAGTAACAGAATTTCGCAAGCGCGATTGTTGAAAATTGATGAAAACGATAATTTCGGCATATTGTTGGCAACGGCTCAAACCGATACAATAGGCGCAATAACCGTAAAACCAATTACAGTATGAATGAATTAACTCATTGTCCGTCAACATTGGCAGCGGGATTTGACACATACAGCCCCGTCGCGCTGAAAAAACTTTTCGACAAACGAAAAGTGTCGCACATTCTTCCATACCAATCTATGGAAAGCAACGAGAGCGATGCCGAATTGTTTATGAATAATCGCAAGCGAATATCGCTATCGGGCGTGCAAAGCAAATATTCTATGATACTGCACAACGATATTTTGCGCTTGACAAACGAAAACGAACAAGGGCAGTATATTTTGAAACCAAAACCAAGTGGCATTAAAAATCCTGCCGAATGTGCTGCAAATGAAAATCTTACAATGCAAATAGCCGAACAGGTTTTTGGTATAGAAACGGCAGCAAACGGATTGTGTTTTTTCAAAACCGGCGAACCGGCGTATCTCACAAAACGATTTGACAGAATGTCGAACGGCGATAAATGCCGCATTGAAGATTTTGCGTCGTTGGCAGGTTTGACTTCCGACAATGGCGGTGCGAATTTTAAATACGACAGATACAGTTACGAAGATATTGCCGAATTGATAAAACGCTATATTCCCGCGTGGCGCGTGGAATTGTTGAAATTTTACCGCATTGTGGTTTTCAATTTTCTTTTTTCAAACGGCGATGCACATCTCAAAAATTTTTCTATCATCGAAACCAAAGACGGCGATTTCCGTTTGTCGCCTGCCTACGATTTGCTGAACACAAAACTACACGTTGACGATACGGAATTTGCTCTCGACAAAGGTCTTTTTAGAGAAAATCATCAGGAATTTCAAAAAGCAGGAACGCGCACTATTGGTGCAACATTTTGGGCTTTTGGGCTAAAAATCGGTTTGCCGGAAAAAACCATAGAAAAAGAACTTATGATTTTTACGCAAAAAAATGTACTGATAGAAGAACTTACGAACAATTCTTTTTTGTCGGGCACGTTGAAAAAAACATATTTTCAACAGTATCAAACGCGGCGCAATCGCTTGGCTGATATGAAATTGTAGTGTATTACCTATTTACACAAAGGCTTCCCCACACAAAGAATATCTTTTTCAAAAAAACTATTCAAATATTTTGCGGCAAGCACATAAAATGTAAGCAATGAAATAGCCAATTCTGAGTAAGCAGCCACGCTGTGCCAAAAATGTCCGCAACCAAAAGTATCTAAGGCTAAGCTCAAAAACAAGACTACAATTAATGATAACAGAATAAACATCGCTTTCGACATTTTTAAAGCAGAAATTACAAAAACCACTGTTAACATAAGGTAGCCAACAAAAACAAATCCTAATTGTTTTACATCAACAGCGTTTGCAAGCGTTTCGCCGAAACAGCCCAATTTGATAAGCCAACTCATTCCCATGCCTACCCAAAACAATCCGTATGCAGCAAACGCTGTTGAACCGAAAAGATTATTGTGTTTGAAATCGAACATTGCGGCAATAAGTTGCGCTACGCCACCAAGCAAAAGCGCCCAAGGCAGCACGAAAGCCAAGCCTTCAGTAATTCCAAGTTTTTGCGATGAAGCTACTAATGTTACAATTGCCAAGCCAAAAAGCCCGAGTGTAGTTGGGTCGGCAACTACGATTTTTGTTTTTTGTGTTCCCATTTTTTAATTTTTTATTATTTGGCGGCAAAGATAGTTTTTTTTAGGAAACAAGGAAACAAGTTGACGAGTTGACAAGAAAAAAATCACATTTAATCAATAAGTTTTACACAAACTATTGCATTATGTAAAAAATATACTATATTTGCCGAACTGTTACGCTTTATTATTCCTTTAATGAATGGGTGCGGACAAGAGAACTCCACTTCTCTTTCCGCCTTATTTTTTTAGGGACAAGTTGACAAGTTGACGAGTAAACAAGTTGACGAGGAGACAAGGAAATTAGTAAACAAGTTTGCGAAAATTTAAATTCACAACTTTCAATTGAATAAGCCTTATGTCCAAAAATCTTTTGGTTTTGTGTCTTGTGTCTTGTGTCTTGTATCTTGTGTCTTTAACAAGCCATGCTCAAACTCCGGTATATCAAGTGCAAACTGTTCCCATTCGCGGAGCAGTGTATTCGAGTTTGCTTGCTACCAACAACAACAATATTGTGATAGGTTCGCACAAAAAACGGATTTATTTTTTCAATGAATTGGGCGAAAAATTACAGGAATTTCATACAAAATTCTGGGTACATGCCACGCCGTCAATCATAAACGACAGTTTGGTTTCTCTTGCTTCGTACGATGGGTGCATTTATTTTTTCAATGAAAACGGTGTTTTAAAAAACACTATAAAACCCGGCGGACGTGTTTTTACCAATCTTGCGCAAATTGATTCATCAACAGTGCTTTTTGGCACCGAACGGCGAAAAATCGTATTCTATAATCTTCGCAACGATTCTTTGAAATTTGTAAAAACAAAAGGCTTAACACACGGTAGTCCGGTGGTGCTTTCCAATAATTTTTCGTGCATTGGCAGCAACGACAAGCATTTGTATATTTTCAACGATAGCAATCAACTCGCAGCTCGCTATAAAACAGAGAAATGGATTATGCACTCCAAAGCCTTGGAACTTTCCGATTCGTCGATAGCGTTTGGCAGCTACGATAAAAACCTGTACGGAATTGATTTGCAAGGAAATACGCTTTGGAAATTTCAAACAAAAGGGAAAATTCACGCATCGCCACGCAAAATTGATGACGACAAAATTGTTGTGGGCTCATTCGACAAACATATTTATATTGTAAATAATACCGGCGAATTGCTTCGAGCTATACCAACAAAAAAACGCATTGTTTCGTCGGCAGTTATTACACCCGACAAAAAAATTATTATTGGTTCCTACGACAAACACCTGTATATATTGAACGAGAACGGCGAAATAGAACAGAAAATTCCCACAGGCGGAAAAATTTTCTCTACTCCTACTCTACTTTCTAACGGCACTATTGTGTGTGCCACTACCAATGGGAAAGCGATTTTTATAAGGAAACAAGGGAATAGGGATTAGGAAACGAGGAGACAAGGAATAATTTTTTCGTCCTAACCCCTCGTCTCCTAACTCCTATTCCCTGTATTCGACATATTTACCAAATACACGCCGGCAAACACAAAGAGCATAGAAACAATTTTTTGCCACGAAAATTGGTCGCCGTGCATACCAATACTCAGCAAAGTGGCAACTACCGGTTGAATATACACGTAAATACTTACTGTTGTTGGGTTTACATATTTCAAACTGCTTGCATTGAGTATATACGTAATAAACGTGGCGCATACAACAACAAATGCTATGGCAGCGTATGTAACGACAGGAATTGCCCGAAAATCAACAGCCAACGTTGGTTCCAAACCATAGAGCAACACGGGAATTGCACCAAACACAAAGCAATAAAACATAACCGTGAGCGCATCGTATTTCGCCATTAGCGGTTTTGTCCATACCAAATATAAGCCGTACAAAACTGCATTCGCAAGAATTATAGCATCGCCCCGGGAAATTGATTGCATTTCGCCATATTTGGGATTTGCGGTAGTGAAAATAAGAATACAAGCCCCTATGCCGCCAATAAAAACGCCCCAAATTTTGAATTTGGTCATAGGGAAACGCAAAATAAGCGCCGCAAAAAGCATTACAAATAGCGGATTCATGGTCATAATGATAGACGCATTCATGGCGCTTGTGTACTGCAAGCCCCACATGAGCAACGATTGGCTAACGGTAACGCCCAACAATCCGGCAACTATGAATTTCCAAATATCGCCACGCTCTATTTTTTGCCGTTTTATCAAAAATCCGGCAAGCGCAAACAGCAACAGTGCCCCAAATCCACGAAACAATGCCATTGATTGCCATTGAAAATGCTCCGGAATGATTTCCTTGACGGCAATATAATTCACTCCGTAAATTACATTGACCAATATTAGTGCTATATGCGCTTTAAATTTTGAAAAATTCATGCGGCAAAGCTACATTTTTTTTATTACTGAATAATTGAATAATTGAATTCAATGTCGTTTAGTTAAGAAAATATTCTTCGTGTCTTTCTGTCTTCGTGCCTTCGTGTTTACTCTAAAAAAAAGCGCTTGCGCGCAAAAAATGAACACGAAGACACGACGGCATGAAGACACGAAGATTGAAAAATTACTTAACTAAACGACATTGATTAATAATTGTTAATTGTTCATTATTAATTGTTTCGTATCTTTGCCCTTTATTAAAATTTACACAATGATTACAACAGAATTAAACAAAGCAAGTTACGCATTTCCTAACCCCTATTTCCTAATCCCTAATCCCTAAATATATGCGCATACCGGCAATTTCAAAAACCGACACACTGTATTTCAAAGCAATTGGAATACTTTTGATTGTGTTTCATAATTATTTTCATCATGTGGAGCCACGTATAGGCGAAAACGATTGGTATTTTTCGATTGATGTTATAAAAAAATTTTGGCTTGGTATTACAAGTGCCCCTTTGGAATCTATTAATCTTTTGTTTTCCGGCTTTGGACATTATGGCGTGCAAATTTTTATTCTTATAAGCGGTGTTGGGCTTGCGATTTCACTGGCTCACAAACAATTACATTATGGAAATTTTGTATGGCAACGCTTGAAAAAAATATATGTTATGCTCATTGTTGCCTCTATTGTGAGGATTTTTGCGCTCATTATATGTTACAAAATTATGCCCGATAGTAAATCGTGGCTTGCCATATTAAGCTATTTTACACTTACTCATACTATAATTCCGATGCAAGGTGCGTCATACAACGGTCCATTATGGTTTATTGGTCTTATAGTTCAATTGTACTTGTTATTTCCGTTGCTGTTGAAAATAATTAAAACTTACAATTTCAAAGGTTTGGTGGCAATTTGCGTGTTTTCGTATATATGCTCCTACATTGAATTATATCTATTTCATTTGCCGGAAGGCGTGCATTGGACTTCAAATTCAATAGCGCACTTGCCCGAGTTTGCATTGGGAATATATGTCGCTTTGAATATTGAGAAAAAAATACCCTCGTGGGTTTTTATAACTGCCGCAGTTGTATTTATAGCAAGCAATTTTTCAAAGGCTCTTTTTCCTGTATCATTTCTCTCAATTAGTCTTATTTTGTATTTTGTAATTTCAAAATTGATAGTTCTTATTCGAAAATCGACGTGGACAAGCAAAATTTTAGTCAATTTGGGAACATTGTCTATGGCATTGTTTATTACTCATGGAACTTTTCGCCAACGATTTCAAATACAATTTCACGATAATTGGTTTGATAAAATTATAGGTGCAATACTATTCTTTATTACAGTCTATGCCGTTGCAATTATTGCTAATATATTTTACAAATGGATTTATAACCTACTCACTGTGAGAATAGGTTTGTTACTCAGCAATCGAGCGAACAGTTTGAGTAAAAACCGGATTTAACATGTGAATTTCGTGTGGTTGAAAATAATTCTTTGATTTTTTACGTTTGTATTTCAAAAATTAGTATGTTTGTGGAGTTTACAATTTGTTGAGCCTTTTGGGTAAACGGGAAACAAATTCAGTTAATAAAACTTTTCACTAATAATCATTCTAAATATATTAAAAAGTCATGGCAAAAGAAATAAAATTCAGTTTAGTGTATCGCGATATGTGGCAGTCGTCGGGAAAGTACGTTCCGCGTGTTGACCAGTTAGTTCAAATTGCACCTGTGATTATCGACATGGGTTGTTTTGCCCGCGTTGAAACTAACGGAGGAGCGTCCGAACAGGTAAATTTGTTGTACGGCGAAAATCCAAACGTAGCTGTGCGTGCATTTACTGCGCCTTTCAATGCTGCCGGAATTCAAACGCATATGCTCGACCGCGGCTTGAATGGTCTTCGTATGAATCCCGTGCCTGCCGATGTGCGCCAGTTAATGTACAAAGTAAAACATGCGCAAGGAGTAGATATTACCCGCATTTTCTGCGGACTGAACGACCCTCGCAATATCATTCCTTCCATTCAATATGCCAAAGAAGGCGGAATGATTCCGCAAGCGGCTATGTGTATCACTCATTCTCCCATACATACGGTTGAATATTACACCAATCTGGCAGAACAACTGATTGAAGCCGGTGCCAGCGAAATTGCGTTAAAAGACATGGCGGGCGTTGGTCGTCCGCATTTCTTGGGGCTTTTAACAAAGTCTATTAAAACAAAATATCCGCATATTGCCATTCAGTATCACGGACATTCGGGACCGGGTTTTTCGGTTGCCTCTATGCTCGAAGTGGCAAAAGCCGGCGCAGATTATATTGATGTGGCTATGGAACCGCTCTCATGGGGAATGGTGCACCCCGACGTGATTACCATTCAAGCAATGCTGAAAGATGCGGGCTTTTTGGTGCCAGATATTAATATGGAAGCCTATATGGAAGCACGCCGTTTGACACAAAGTTTTATCGACGATTTTCTAGGCGATTTTATTGACCCGCAAAACAAAATTATGACTTCACTGCTCGTGGGCTGCGGACTTCCGGGTGGAATGATGGGCTCGATGATGGCGGATTTGAAAGGAATGCACGGTGCAATCAATATGGCTTTGCGCCAAAAAGGTAAACCCGAAGTTACGTTAAGTAATTTGGTGGTGCAATTGTTCCAGGAAGTGGAATATGTGTGGCCAAAATTAGGTTATCCGCCTTTGGTAACGCCATTTAGCCAATATGTAAAAAATGTGGCGTTGATGAATATTTTCTCCATGGCAAAAGGCGAGCCTCGTTTTTCAATGCTTGACAAAGATACGTGGAACATGATATTGGGCAAAATGGGTAAATTGCCGGGAGAATTAGCTCCGGAAATTATTGAGTTGGCAAAGAAACAGAATTTGGAATTTTATACCGGCAATCCGCAAGACGTTTTCCCGAATCAATTAGACGAATACCGCAAAGAGATGCAGGAAAACGGTTGGGATTTTGGTGCCGACGATGAAGAATTATTTGAATTTGCAATGCACGACCGTCAGTACCGCGATTATAAATCGGGCTTAGCCAAACAGCGTTTTGAAGAAGAAGTGAAAAAAGTAAAAGCCGACAAAGCGGCTGCAACTGCCCCTGTTGTAATTTCCAAAGAACAGCAGGACGCAAAAACGTTGGCATATATCAGCGAAAAATACCCCAATGCCAAACCGATAGTGGCACCGGCTTCGGGCACATTGCTGTGGGAAGTAATTACCGAAGATACAACCACTCCGCCTGCTCCCGGCAAAGCCTACGAAGAAAACGACATTATAGCCCACATCGAAGCCTATTACGGTATCGACGACGTTTTATGCGTTTCGGCGGGAAAACTGATTGACACTTGCGCTAAACAAGGTGCGAAAGTGAAAAAAGGGGAAGTTTTGGGCTGGATTGAGTAAAGAAATAAGGTTTGTTATTCAGCAACAGGTCGAATAGTAAAGGCGCTTCTCCGTGAATAATTGTGCCACACTGCATCGCTGCTAATTAAATAAACAATAAATGCGTATGTTTCGTCAAAAGGCGTACTGCTCCAATAACCACCTGTAGCTCCAACAATAAATAATTCTCCATGATAAGGTTTTCTATATCCGGTTGCGGGTAAAAACAAAGAGTTGCCTGTGTTTTTATCGGTAAACTTTCTGCCGCTTACTCCGTTTTGAATTGCCCATTCATGTTTTACGTTTGCTGTGTCCAATAAAGTTCTCAATTCCGCCAGTGTCGGTACTCGCCAGCCCGTGGGCGAAGGGTCGTTTTCTCGTTCCCACGTAGTACCGGTGGGTAGCGAAGAATCCCAATTATTTACATTTCCTATTGCCGTCCACGCCGTTTTTCGATTCCATTGATACATCATGCCGGCATCTTCGGGCGTGTCGGCAAATGTGCCTGCAGAATTTACATTGCGCGTAGCCCATGTTACACCATTGATTACTACCCCTTTGTCGGCAGTGTTGTTAGTGCATGCTATCGTAAAAAATAGTGCGATTATGAGAAAAAAGTGTGTAAAGTTTTTCATTTGTTCGTATGTACTTATTTTTACAAAAATACTCTATTTTTGCAGGCTCTTAGCATTTGCTCATCGTTATTTATGAACATTATGAAACAATTTAAAGAAAGTTTTTTGCCAATTTGGAACGTAATAATCCCCAAAAACAAAGATGAAAAGTTGATTTTCGGAGTTTCTTTTTGTGTGTATGCGTGCATCAGCATATTATTTTTTGCAAAATATCAAAATCATTTTCCTCACTGGGAATTATTAAATTACGATATTGAACGTTGGTTTCACAAATTCTGTGTACCAAAATCGTTATTTCCTTTCGACGGAGGAATTAAACATCCTCTATTGTCGGTGTTTTTTCTGCCGATAAACGGATTGGTACATATTGTACGATTGTTGAATTTCGGAACGTTGCCGTTGCATTATCTTGTGGTTATGCTTTTTTACAATTGTATGGCTGCATTATCAATTACCATACTATATAAATATTGTATACATTTAATTAAAAATTCAAAACTACAGGCACTTCTTTTTTGTATTGTTTATGCACTTTTTGCACATGTTTTGCTTTTATCTTTTGTACCCGAAACCTTTCAATTTTCTCTATTGGGATTACTGCTTGTGCTGTATGTAACAACCGATAGCATGCTCAATCAAAAGAAAATTCCGGTATTTACCAATGTACTGCTTTTTGTGTACGCTGCGGGAACAACTTTGTCGAATGGCATAAAATACACGATAGCACAATTATTTCAACAGGGAAATTTCAAAGACAAACAAAAATCTATTATATGGTCGGCAGGAATTACGGTTTTATTGATAGGAATTTCTTTTTTAGTAAATCTTTTTTGGGGAAAAATTCCCGCAAATAATGTTGTAGATTTTATGTTTTCAAGCCAAGCGCATATAATTTCCGAAATGTTTTTTGAGCCTGTTTTATTTCACAACCATAATTCATTATGGGGAACCGGGAATGGAATTTTTACATATAGCTCAATTTTTCCGGTAATTATCAATCTTGTTTTTTATGCGATTATTGCGTGTGCAATTTTCGTAACTGTCAAGAAAAGAGCCGTTTTACTCCTTTTATCGTTTTTCGGAGTTGATGTGTTTATACATCTTATATGCGGATTTGGCATTGCCGACTTATATATATATTGTTTACATTGGCTGTTTATTTTTCCTCTGCTTATCGGTTGGCTGTATAAAACTATTGGTAATAAAAAAATTATAATCGGGTTGAATATTGTGCTCGTATTGCTCAGTATTTCATTTGCAATTAACAATATACCTCGAATTATCAAATTGATTTATTAAATCGTTCTACCCACGAAAACATTTTTCCGATAACTGCCGACAACGGAATTGCTAAAAGAAGAATGACGGCAAACGATATTCCTTGATTTACCCCTGCGAAACACGTTTTTTTCAGATAACCAAGCAATAAAAATACAAACGGGTGGAATAAAAATATTGTCATTCCTCGCTGTACATATTGTTGATATATCCAATCAAAAAACACATTGCTTCTCAAAAACTTTATTGCATATATAATACTGTCGGAAAAAATATACAAAATTGCCAATGCCGCCAGAGAGTAAGAAAAAAACATAGTATTAGGCGGGAATTTGTTGTTTTGCATATCAAGCGACTGCCCGAAAAATGTAACTAATGCAACCATTGAGAGCAAAGCGATTGCTATTACGGCACATGCAGGCAAAAATTGTATCTTTTTCGTTATTTCCGTAAAAAACAGTCCGAAATAGGTAAAAAAACCGTAGAATACAAACATTTTGGCGTAATATGATATTTTACCGCCAATTCCAAAAAAATCCAAAGCAACTATCCCTAAAAAAAGAGCAATTAAAGGGAGATAGCGCATGCGTGTATTCCGTATTTTCTCGAACAGAGGAAAAGCCAACATAACCAATAAATAAACAGGCACAAACCATACAGCTCTTGGGAGATAAAGAATAGTAGAACGAGACGAAACAAACGGATTTGCCCAGCTATACACCAAATTCCCAAAACCTTTAATTGTTTCGGGAGTACGAAATATCGAAATAAGTGCAATACAAATAACTCCATAAATCCAATATGGTATCAAAATTCGTCGGAAACGATTTACATAAAAACTACCCAAACTTTTTTTACTCGCCATTCCATTGCTCGCGCCTGCAATAAAAAAAAACAACGACATTTCTGTTAAAAAAAACGATTTGTGCCACGAAAAATATTCTAACCAATAAAGGCAATGCACAGAAATTACCCACATCATTGCCAAGCCTCTAAAAATGTCTAATTTTTCGTCTCGCATTTTTTCATTTTATTTACACTCCACATAATGCACTCCGTCAATACTCTGAATATTTTGCACAAAATTTCTCACAGTGGTATCATTTGTCATACGTTCATACATATCATTGGACAGTATGTACAAAGCCTTGTAACCCAATTGCGGCACTTTCCCTTGTTCTATTTCATTCAAAGCCCATTTAGTTTTATCCATATTTTTTTGATTTTTCAATGTTAAATAGCCGGTATTTACCGTAAAATTATGTGTTATTGCTTGAAACCAAATATCGTGATATAAGCGGGCATTTTTAACTTTAAATGTTGGCAATACAATGTGTTTATACTCTTGAAACAGTGTATTCCATTCCGGATTTTGAAATTGATTAGTATATTCCCGTTGAGAATAGGTGCGAATAAAATTTTTCTTTTCACTAAACAATGGCTGTAAATCAATAATTTGCAGCAATAGTAAAATAGGAATTATACATAACACCAAATTTTTATACATTTTAACCGCGCAATAGATAGAATAAAACACAAGTACATACCAAAGAACCCAAATAAATCGCCCGGAACTTCGCAGTGTATGACAAATGTTCAAAATAGATGTAGGCAAGTGAAGTTCTAATAGTTTCGTACTTCCCCAATAAATGTTACTACTTATGGCAAACAGAGTAAAACACAACAAAACAATTGCAAATTCTTTGTGTTGAATTATATGTGTGCAAATATTTTTTACTGCATACCAACTGATTGATGCAATCAGTACAATCAATCCCAAGCCAAGATACGCAGCACCTTCCCATTCGCCAACATTAACATTACCCATTTTTGGTATAAAAAGCGATTCATTGTTATGCGGATTGATAAATGTATTCAAATTGGCTTGATGCCAGCCAAATCCTGTTCGAGAATCAACGCCGCCCTGTAAATGAAAACAAAAAAAACAGGCAACACAAACAAGTAGTAAAAAACAAAAACCTGCCAATAGATGTTTTACGGAAATTTCTTTGTGTACTAATTTTTTAATAGCCAAAGCCATAAACAAAGGAAAAACCATAGCAACAAAATATGGGTGTACTCCGAAAGAAATAAACAACAGCAAACCCGCATAAATCCACGTGCGGAACTGAATCGTGTTGCGCACATACATAAGCAACGCCGCCAAAATAATCCAATGAGCAGTTAAATTAATGTGCTGAAAAGCTCTGTTGAGCAAAATGGGCGAAATAATAAAAAATACGGAACAAGCAACTATTAGAATGGTATTTTTCAAATGTTCCCGTTTTTGAAACAGTTTGTTTTTTGCATTAAAAATATGCCGAAACAGCAACACCGAAAAAATCGCAGTCATAATAAAGTTGAACAATATCCATATTCCAAAATATTGATACTCGGCTTTAAAACCCAATGGGCGCAATAATTTAAAAACAAATGAAACTAAGGGACTACTATCGGTTTGCAATGCAGAACCCACTTCGGGGTATTGCAACGATGTCATGGCAAATAAATCCCACGAAAACGGCTCGGCTCTAAACAATGCTCCGCCCAAATAATTTTGCACCAAATCACCACCTTTCATTACTAAATTAATGTTGGAAGGCGATAATGATTGTGCCGTAAAAATCCAAAGATACAATACTATTGCAACAACAATACTTATGAGCATATCGGCATTTTTCAGACAAAATTTTTTCATTGGAGTTTTCTGTTTTACCCCCTAAATCCCCCTCAAGGGGGACTTTGAGCCTGTGGTTTAATTTGTTGCTTAACTCACTTATTTTTTATTAACTTTTATTTTTTTTCCTGCTCCCCCTTTAGGGGGGTGGGGGGACATACATCAAATTAAAGCAAACTACAAATGTAATAATTTCTTTTGAATAAAAAAAGTGAAAAATTTCAATTTATTCCATTATACATGAATGTTTTTTGTTTATGTTTGCAGTTGCATGAACACAAGAAAAAAAACAAGAATAATAGACATTACACCTTGTTATTAAATTAATAATTATATATTTGTGGTTCTAACCTAAATCTCAAAAAGAAAAAAGTCAAACGTATGTAAATTTCAATAATAATATGAAAAATAAGATAGAAGAACTTTACGAGTTAAGCGCGAAGGCTAAACTCGGCGGCGGACAAAAGCGTATTGATTCGCAGCATGCCAAAAATAAATTTACGGCTCGTGAACGCATTGCTATGCTGCTTGACGAAGGCAGTTTTGAAGAACTTGATATGTTTGTAACGCATCGCTGTACGGATTTTGGTTTGGAAAAAGAACACTATTTGGGCGATGGTGTTGTTACCGGCAAAGGTACGATAGATGGTCGGTTGGTGTATGTTTTTGCACAAGATTTTACGGTTTTTGGCGGTTCGCTATCTGAAACAATGGCACAAAAAATATGCAAAGTGCAAGACCTTGCCATGAAAATGGGCGCTCCCATTATCGGCATTAACGATTCTGGCGGCGCACGCATACAAGAGGGCGTACAAAGTTTGGCAGGTTATGCCGAAATTTTCCAACGCAACATTTTGGCATCGGGTGTTGTGCCGCAAATCTCTGCCATATTTGGTCCTTGTGCCGGCGGGGCGGTTTATTCGCCTGCGTTGACAGATTTTATCCTGATGATTGAAGGACTGAGCTATATGTTCGTAACCGGTCCGAAGGTAGTAAAAACCGTTACACACGAAGAAGTTACAACGGAAGAACTTGGCGGAGCATTTGTGCACGCCGCTAAATCGGGCGTTACGCACTTTGTGGCAAAAACCGAACAGGAAGGCGTTTTATTAATTCGCAAATTAATAAGTTATATTCCTCAGAACAATTTGGAAGATGCTCCTCTGCAAACAGCTACCGACAGTATTACTCGCATTGACGAAAGACTAAACAGCATTATTCCCGATAATCCAAACAAACCGTATGATATGAAAGAAATTATTCTTTCTTTGGTGGACAATTCGGAGTTTTTGGAAGTGCAACCGCTCTATGCGCCCAATATTATTTGCGGTTTTTCCCGTTTCGACGGTCAATCGGTAGGAATTGTGGCAAGTCAGCCTAATTATATTGCCGGCACGCTTGATATTAACGCATCGCGCAAGGCGGCTCGTTTTGTTCGTTTTTGCGATGCCTTTAATATTCCTCTTCTAACGTTGGTCGATGTGCCGGGTTTCCTTCCGGGAACAGCACAAGAGTACGGCGGTATTATTGTGCACGGCGCAAAATTATTGTATGCCTATGGCGAAGCTACCGTGCCCAAAATAACTGTTATTCTACGCAAAGCCTACGGCGGCGCTTATGATGTAATGAGTTCCAAACACCTGCGAGGCGATGTAAACTATGCGTGGCCCACTGCCGAAATCGCTGTAATGGGAGGAAAAGGGGCAATAGAAATTGTATATGGTAGCGAAATAGCAAAAATTACCGATGCTGCAGAGCGCGAAAAATTCATTGACGAAAAAATGATTGAGTATCGCCAAAAATTCTCAAATCCGTATGTGGCAGCAAAATACGGTTATATCGACGACATTATAGAACCGAGCACTACCCGATTCCGTATTATACAGTCTCTTAGAGGATTAGCCACTAAAAAAGTATTGAATCCGCCGAAAAAACACTCTAATTTACCACTGTAAAACATAAGCAATATGGTACAAGATACTAACGAAATACACGGAGAAGTTGCTACTGCTATTGCAATGGCTCTCTACTTATACAAAATGGAGTTTGCCCATAATAAATTGCCTTTTAAACCAACTTTACAGCGAGTGTTCAATTCTCCTTGGAGTTCCAAGGTGCTTACTTTACGACAAAATCCACGACAATAATTTTAAAATCCTTAATCATGAAACAGTTTTCTTTTATTATAAATGGCAACGAATACGAAGTAAATATCAACTCCGTGGAAGACAACACTGCCGAAGTGGAAGTGAATGGCACTACCTATTCAGTAGAAACCGTACAACAACCCGAACCCGAAACGCCAACATTTGCGGCTACTGCACCGGCAACAAATAGTGCAACAACGAGCGCACCAGCACCAAGTGGCGGCGGCGGAAACGCAATCAAATCACCACTACCGGGAATTATTCTCAATATATTCGTAAGCGAAGGGCAGCAAGTAAAAGTAGGCGACCAACTCTGCTGCTTAGAGGCAATGAAAATGGAAAACATTATCAATGCCGACCAAAACGGCACAATCAAAGCAATCCATATTGCCAAAGGCAAAACGGTGATGGAAGGCGATGTTATGTTTGAAATGGCATAAATGGAAACAATCCTCGAATGTTGTAATTTTTTACGTTCACGCACAAGTATAACGCCTCGCGTTGCACTCATTTTGGGTAGCGGTATGGGCAATTTATTAGAGCAAGTACAGGTAGATGTGAGTATTCCCTATAAAGAAATCCCACATTTTCCAATTTCTACGGTTGAAGGACACGCCGGCAATCTTATTTTTGGAACAATTGCCGAGGTGCCGGTAGTTGTCATGCAAGGACGTTTTCATTATTACGAAGGGTATTCCATGCAACAGATTGCTTTTCCTGTGCGGGTAATGAAATTCTTGGGAGCAGAATTTTTGTTTTTGGCAAATGCTACCGGCGGACTCAACCCCGATTACCGAACCGGCGATATTGTAATTATTACCGACCATATAAATTTACAACCCGACAATCCGTTGCGCGGCAAAAATGACGAACGCTTGGGCGTGCGTTTTCCTGATATGAGCAAAGCCTACGATACGGAATGTATTGAAAATGCTAAGAAAATAGCTACTAAAAATAATATTTTATTGCACAGCGGCATATACGCAGGCTGCTGCGGACCTTCACTTGAAACACCTGCCGAATATCGAATGTTCCGTTTATTGGGCGGCGATGTAGTGGGAATGTCGTCAGTTCCCGAAGTTATAGCGGCTCGTCATGTTGGTTTGCGTTGCTGCGCTTTGGCAGCAGTTACCAACGAAAGTGCAAGCGCACAACAAGGCATAGAAACTTCGTTTGCCGATGTGCAACGTAATGCGAACAATGCGTTACCGAATATGACTACAATTTTTGTTGGTTTGATTGCAAACTTTTCCAAAGTTTAGAACTTTGGAAAAGTTACATTTAATAAAACCTATCATCAATCTTACTTGGAGCGGTTTGCTCAAAGCCGCCGCTACCACTACCGCTACTTTCGCAATTAACCCGTGAATAATCTATACCCGCAGGTTTTTCAAAACCTTTCTTGTGATTATATTGCGTTATAGTTTTATCATCAACCACAGCATTGAGGTAGTAGGCAAACATTGGCATTGCCATGCGCGCGCCCTGTCCGTATTGGAAACTACGGAAACGTATGCTTTTCTCTTCGCCACCAACCCACACACCGGTTACAAGTTCGGGCGTGAAGCCTATAAACCAACCATCGGCATGACTTTGGGTGGTACCGGTTTTTCCCGCCACCGGCACTTTTATTTGGTAACGTCCGTGCAAAGCTACCGCCGTTCCGCCACGCATATTTACTACATTTTGTAAAAGTGTAACCATTAAATATGCCGTTTCTGTACTAATTGCCTCGTTTTGCTTTGCAGTGAAATTTGCAATTACTTTTCCGTGTTTATCTTCAATGCGAGTTACAAACAATGGCTCGGTAAATACACCACCGTTGGGGAAAGTGCCAAAAGCTCCCGTCATTTCGTGCAACGTTAAATCGGCTACGCCCAAACAAATTGAAGGCACAGGGTCTATGTGATTGTACACACCCATTTCACGAGCCAAATTGATAACCGGTTCGGGTCTTAAAAGTTGCATTAATTTTGCCGCAATCAAGTTGTTCGATGTTGCCAACGCCCATGCCAAACTTACCATTTCGCCTTTGCGAGCATCATCACTATTGTGTGGCGTCCATTCCGTTCCATTGTCTAAGTAAAACGTGGTGGGCACGTTAGCAAATTGCTTACAGGGCGACATTCCTTCTTGCATGGCAAGAGTGTATAAAAACGGTTTAAACGTAGAACCCACCTGACGGCGTTGTTGCATAATGTGGTCGTATTGGAAATATTTGTAATTAATACCGCCCACGAATGCTTTTACGTGTCCGGTTTTAGGCTCAAGCGAAAGCAAACCGCAACGCAAAAATCGTTTCATGTAGCGAATAGAATCCAAAGGCGACATTACGGTATCAATGCTGTGTTTTTGCCACGAAAATACCGTCATTGGAACTTTTTGGTTAAATACTTTCATCACTTCGTCCCACGACATGGATTTTGTTGGCATTGCCTTGTAACGGTCGGATTGCCGGATAGCAGCTTTTATACGATTTTCGTACTCTTCCTTTGTGAGGTCGGAAGCAAAGGGCGATTTCGGATTGTTCGCATTTTCTTTGTCAAACGCCGGTTGCACAATTTCGCTCATGTGTTTTTTCATGGCATTTTCGGCATGCGTTTGCATACGGGAATCAAGCGTGGTGTAAATCTTCAAACCATCGAGATAAATATTGTAAAATTCACCGGGCGCTTTTTCGTTTTTATTGCACCAGCCAAAGAGCGGATTATCTGCCCATAAAATAGAGTCCCGTACAAAATTTTCACGACTCCAATAGTTTTTTTCAATTGGCTTCGTGGCACTTATGGTTACACGCAGCCATTCTCTGAAATACGGCGCTGCTCCAAAATTGTGGTCAAATGTTTTGAAATCCAAACCAAGCGGCTGTGCTTTTGCAGTTTCAAATTCTTCGGCGCTCAATTTTCCGTATTTGTGCATTTGGCTCAACACCACATTGCGGCGTTCCAACGTACCTTCGGGGTTGCGGCGGGGATTGTAAATCGACGGATTTTTCAACATACCCACCAACATAGCCGATTGCACTAAATTCAAGCTATCGGGCGTGGTTCGAAAATACACTTCGGCAGCCATTTTTATACCGTTGGCATTGTGCAAAAAGTCGAATTTATTGAGGTACATTGTCATAATTTCCTCTTTGGTGTACGATTTTTCGAGTTTCACGGCTATAATCCATTCTTTGAATTTACGCAAAGCTATTTCCGTTTTTGAACTAAAATTTTCACGAGGAAAAAGTAATTTTGCCAACTGTTGCGAAATGGTACTACCACCACCCGAACTTTGGGAACTCATTATAACAGTTTTTACCACCACACGTCCCAAACTCGAAAAATCAATACCCGAATGGTCATAAAAACGTACATCTTCGGTGGCTATCAGCGCATTGATAACGTAGGGCGAAATTTGATTAAATTCCACTTCTACACGATTTTCTTTAAAATATGTTCCCAAAATCACGCCATCAGCTGAAATAACTTCGCTCGCCGCATACATTCGAGGATTTTCCAAATCATCGAACGTTGGCATAAAACCAAACACGCCTTTCGATATAAGCACAAAAAATAATATGGCGCATAGAATTAATCCTCCAAACGCACACCACAGTATTATCATTGTCTTTTTAAATCTACTCATTGCCATATTTTTCGTTTTTTTAATTTATGCAAAAATAGGAAATATAATGATTAATGGTTAATGATTAATGATTATTTTGTCAACCACGAACCATTAACCACTAATCATTAACCATTAACCATTAACCAATAGTATTCACCGCATCAATCAAAGCCTCCACCGAAGCGGTTACGATATCGGTATCGGCGCCAAAACCGTAATATACAGAATTGTTGCACGAAATCTGCACGTTTACTTTGCCAAAATCGTCGCTACCATTGTTAAATCCTTGTATCACAAATTCTTGCAAACGCACCGTGTGAGGAATTAATTTTTTCACGGCATTGTACGACGCATCAACCGGCCCATCGCCCATGGCGGTTTCCGATTTCACTTCGCCATTGATGCGTAGCGAAACCGTAGCCGAAGGTATCATTGATTTTCCGCACACCACTTGCAACGATTCTAATTTAATTGCACGTTTTTCTTCGTGCTTTTCTTTACGCATAAGCACGTGCAAATCGCTATCGTTTACCTCTTTTTTAATATCGGCTAAACGCAAAAATTCTTGATAGGTTTTATCCAACTCTTCGCCGTCGATGGAGTAGCCAATCAACACCAAACGGTGGCGCAATGCGGCACGTCCGCTGCGAGCAGTCAAAACTATCGACGATTCGTCCACGCCCACATCTTTGGGGTCAATTATTTCGTAATTCTCACGATTTTTCAATACGCCGTCCTGGTGTATGCCCGATGAATGTGCAAAGGCATTTTTACCCACAATTGCTTTATTTGCCTGCACCGGCGAATTCATCAACCGTTGGATTAAACGGCTTGTTTGCAACAATTGCGGAGTTACAATTCCGGTGTGTACGCCCAATTTATGACTTTTTATTGCCATAACCACCTCTTCCAAAGCAGTATTTCCGGCACGTTCGCCCACTCCGTTTATGGTAACTTCTATTTGGCGGGCGCCGTTAATTACACCCGACATGGTATTTGCGGTAGCCATTCCCAAATCGTTGTGGCAGTGCGTTGAAAGAATTGCTTTGTGAATATTGGGCACGTGTTCCATTAAATATTTAATTTTTGCACCATATTCGTGCGGCAAACAATAACCCGTAGTATCGGGAATATTCACAACCGTGGCGCCGGCAGCAATCACAGCCTCAACCACACGAGCCAAATATTCATTGTCGCTCCGTCCGGCATCTTCGCAGTAAAATTCAATATCTTCTACGAATTTTTTCGCATATTTTACCGCTGCTACACCACGTTCTATAATTTCATCATAATTGGAATTTAATTTTGAAATCACGTGATAGGGCGAAACGCCTATACCCGTGTGAATACGGGGACGTTTGGCATATTGCAACGCTTCAACCGCCACATCTATATCTTGTTGTATGGCTCGCGTCAATCCGCAAATAACAGGATTGGTTACCGCCTTTGAAATTTGCACCACCGAATCGAAATCACCCGGACTTGAAATTGGAAATCCGGCTTCAATAATATCAACGCCCAAAAGTTCTAAAGCCTTTGCAACTTCTATTTTTTCAACCATATTTAATTGATTTCCCGGAGCCTGTTCGCCATCACGCAACGTGGTGTCGAACACAAAAACTTTATCGTTCATGATATTTAATTATTAATTGTTAATTATTTTCTATTCTAATCTTTTGCGTCATTCCTGCGTAGGCAGGAATAACGCTTTTTTGAGCCTCTGTTTATAAAAAAACCTCCCATGCTCGTGCAAAGGAGGTTATATTTTTTGTTTTAAAAATTGCCGATTACAATACTGCGCATACCTCCTTTGTCTTACATTGTAAGCAGTAAACAGAGAAGTATGTTGTTTGTGTGTGTCATTGTAATCGAATTTTATTTTGCAAATATAGAGTGTTTTTTGAAAAAACCTACATGTTTTGGAAAAATATTTTTTTTCGCAGATAGTAAGAGTCTGTTTTAATTTTAGTCAAAATCCCCCGGCATATAGTAGCCTTTGTTATTTTCATTCCCGTCAACCGCATTTTTAACCCTTCCTCCTTTATCTTTTTCTTCCTGATAAAGTTCTTCATAGTCTTTTGTCCATAACGAATTGGGCACTACATTGATATCAAAAACTATCTCCATTTTATCGGTCGTTTCAAAATTACCATAAAGGGTAACATAATGCCTTACAGCCCCCACATTCTTATTGCTGTTATACTTTAAGATAAGGTGCCCTTTCGCCCCCGCAGGAATAGATTTTATTGAACTTTTTTGAACTGTCAAACAACCGCACGATGTTATAATATCTTCTAATATAAACGGATTTTCACCTATGTTTTTTACCGGAAAAACAATATCCAACATCTGCCCTTGTAATACCGGATAGTAATGACGATAATTATCAGTAATTTCCAGGGAAGTTCTTTTTTCTTTAACATTCATACAACTTGCCATTACGACTACCAACAATAGTAGTGGTACAAAAATCTTTTTTCTATTCATTTTTCAGCCCTCCTTTTAATCTAAAATACTATTTCGTCGCAGCCAATCACACTTTTCTTTGCCTGCTTACGTACAAATTTCAACTCAATATCCCTCGCTTTCGACAGGTTAACCGCAATACTTCCTTCCACAATATTTCCGGAATTTTTCATTTTTTCTCCCAAAACAACACCTGCTTCTTCTCCGTCTATAATCAATATAACCTTTTCCGGAGGAAGAATCCCATGCCTTTCATTATTCAAAAAACGGAATTTAATCGTTTTTACATGACGTAAATTCTCAGCGGAAAAACCCACTCGTAAATCGTTAGCGCTCAAATACCAACCTTGATGATAATCAAGAGCAAACCCCAATGTACCATCGTTCAGTAAATCTGCTTTTTCAAAACCTTCGTCCGGTGCCGACAGTACTTTAATTGGAGTACCTATCAATTCGTTTACAAAAGAACCTTTTGCTATCAATTGTTTCCACTCATTTACATAGTCGGAAAGAAGTCCATCGGCAGCTTCTTTATACCGTTTCATATCGGGATACTCACGAAATTTCTCTAATGCTTGCACATACCGTTTCATTTCCGGTTTTACAATCATCTTATTTTTCTCTCTATTTGCATAGCCCCATTCCCCTGCGCCTTGCACATAAGCAACTTGTAAACGGGTATAACTAAGCGCAGTGTGCAATTTTTGCAATTTTTCCCGTTCTACCTCTTCCATCTCTGTGTCGGACAGTAGTTTTTCCAAAGCATCGTAAAAACGAACAAAGTCACCGACATTCAAATAAGTATTCACTGTTTCCCTCATTCCTCCATACATATTATATGGTATATTCTTTGAAGAAAAGTCGCGTTCGAGCTGTAAATAATAGTCAGACAACAATGTATGACTTACAGGGTATTCTTTTTTGAAAAATTTCCGGACAAGTTTATCTACATCGGTATTCACATTCATCATCAGAGCAGCCGATACCAATGTTTTCACATCATCAAACGGAGAATAATCATAACCGCTCGCATTGAGGAAAATACCTTTTACACCCAATTTTTTAAAAAACTTCAATTGCTTCTGCAAACCATATAGAATCGGCAGGGGCGTCAGGTAATCGTCAAAATTAGATGCATAATCCCACAGATAGACGTTTTCGGTTTTATTTTTCCACTCTTCTATTTGTTTCTTAAACTCTTGTACTTCGGACAAATCGTCAGTCAGTTCAATCCCTTTAGGCAGTTCTATCGTACTAAGAAACACGTTGACATTTTTAGGCAATCGATGCTTGGGTAAAGAAACTGTTGTTCCGTATGCAGTTATAAAGAACTGATGCATGGGGAATTTTTCTGCCAGTTTACCAATAAATCTTGTAACAGCCGGAGTTGCGTTATTTTCCGTATTTCCCAACTCACTACATAAAGGGCACATACATACCAAATTGTTATCTTCCGGCATAATCATAAACCGGTAACTTTTGTCATCACCCTTGCCGTAGTTATCTCTAATATATTCACCGGTAAGGTCAAACAGCAATGATGAAGAAAAGCATAGTTGATTCCTATTGCGCTCCCCTTCCACCAAGGCATACATTTTGTCGTTGTCTTCCGGCGCTATTTTTCCAATAACCTTAGCAAGATTGTGTCCCCATAAACCCCAGTCGACCTCTACATTATTGGTTCCAATAACAGATGCGTATTCGGGGTCTAAATTCGGAGCAAAATAAGGCTCCCGATAGACAAAATCGAATTTTTTACATCCGGTCGTAAAATCAATTACTGCCGGAGGCACATCGTGCGCCTGAAACCGGTTGTCTTCTTCTGCAATGTTTCCTATCAACTGATACACAAGCCAAAGAGCAGTACTATTTTCCGAAAAGCTAATATACAATTGCTTTTCAGAATGTTCTATACAATAATCATCTTTCAGTTCTTCGGTCATTTCCAAATAAATGACCTTATAGTTTCCACGAAAATTCTTAACCTCCGAATCGTTGCACATAATTACAGCAACAGCTGTTGTGTCTGTTATTCGTTTCGACAGGTGGGTAAAAAGATACTCAGCCCAGCGTTCACTTCCTGCGTCTCCCGCAGAAGTAATAACATAGCCGCCGTCTGCTTTGAGCGTACGAGGAGTTCCTGCAGAACAGCCCCCCAAAATCAGAAGCAATATCGGTAATAATATAGAAAATCTTTTAAAAAACCACATTCAGATTGAGATAAATAGTGTAAAGATTTCGATATTTAAGTGCTTCTTGGGCTCTCGGCACTTCCAACTCTCCAAATTCATTTTCAACTAACGTGTGCTCTACCCTATAATTATCCCAAGTACCAAGCACTCCGAGCGAGATTGTTTTTGTCAACATGCGTCCTACGCCGGCGCCAACCATAGTATTCAACACATGAAATCCGCCATACCCTTGATAATTAATCATATCAACATTAGGTGAAGAACCTATGCTACCCATAGCCACCACATAATTGCGAGGCGACATGAAATTATATCGTGCATTTCCGGAAAGGTTGAAAAGCCACTTACCATCGAGAAGAAAGTTATTTAAACGAACATTAAAGCGCCATGGGTCAAGTTCTTTTGTTGCCCCCAGTACCAAATTCCACAGGTTTTTGCGCGGTTGGGGTTCCATTACAACAGTATCGCGATAGACAACTTTAATCGGCTCTAAGTTGAGCCTTCTGTATCCAATTCCAAGCTCTGCTTCTATTCCGTCTAAAATATTAAAATCTCTGTATATTGAGGCATTTGCCGCAAATAGTGGAAAAAACCTGTTTGCCCAAGCCGCATTTATCATGCTACGGGTTTTTTCGTTCCATTCCCTTGTCCATTCTCCTTGTATCTGAACACCTCTACCTTCCATTCTTCCCGCATAATTGGCTCTTCCGGTAAACGCATTTCTACCTTCGTGGCGAGTATATTCTATTCCGGAAATAGTGCTGATAGAATAATCGTCGCCAAAGCGGCTTCGCAAATGTTGCAAACCTATTTCATTTTTGTAACCTTTATAACTCAAATAGTATAGTTGCTGCTTGAATTCTTCCAATTCCAAAGGAGCCGGGTCATAAAAAGACTGATAGTAGTATGCCGAATCGAATTGATGCAATTTCTCAAATGCTACTCCTTTCATATACTTCAACTCCCTGCTGTCAGGAGCATAGCGTAAGGCTGTATCGAGAATAACGAGGGCTTTTGCGCTCTCTTTGTTTTTAATCAAACTCTTGCTATAATCTACCGACAATTGTTCAAATGCCCCTATCAACTCTTTGTGATAAGGCGATTCTAACAATTCTTCGTGTAAAGTCTCATAGGTTTCTGCATAATTTGCAGGTTTCGCTCCACTTAGCTCCGCCAGTTTTATTTTGAAGAACATCTCATCGGGGTAGGTTTCCGCTCCCCTTTCCGCGTACTCCCGCATATCATCATATTTTTTTGTACTATACGATAAATTCACCGCATATTTCAAAGCCTGCAAATTATCGGGGTCATATTCCAACCATTTTTCCACATATTCTTTCGCTTCGTTGTAGCGATATTGTTCGTTCAGTTCTTTCACAATTACCGAATTCATATCAGCATAGCCTTTCAAATATTGTGGTCTCTGTTCTTCGCTAACAATATTCAGTACTTGCTCGTATGTCGATTGGGCTGCCTGATAACGCTTTTGTTTCAGATAAACGTCCGACCTTTTCACTAACAAGTCGGGATTTCTCGGCTCGCGTTCTATCATTTCATTCAACACACCGAGCGCATTGTTGTAGTCTCCGGCTAATAGATACGCATTAAAAAGGGAATTTTGCGCAGCTCTTTTTGTATCTTCATCTCCGTAGCGTATCACTTCGTGCCAGTCGGCAATGGCTTTCGCATATTCCTCTTCCGCCATTCTGCTTTTAGCTTCATTTAGTTTTATTTTCACATAAGCATCTCTTATATCCGTGTCATTCGGATATTGAGCAAAGAGTTCTTTTGTCAAAGTAGTTACACGACCTGTATTTCCCATGCGCTCATAAAGCATCAATTCTTTCAATGCGAGGTTTTTAGAGTTCCCTCTGGCTCTTCTATGCGCATTCAATACGCGCAACGCTTCGTCATAGTCATGATTAGCTACCAAAGCATTAAACACATAATTAAATGCTTCTTCATTGCCGGGGCTGCCGTCCAAAATTTTCCCATAAAGGGAAAGTGGGTCTTTACCTTTTGCTTCTTGGGCTGCTTCCTGTAAATAGTAACTATATTGCCGTTGCAATTCAGCCGAATTTCTTATTCTCCTTTGTTCTTGTAAAAAAGCCAATAATTCTTCGTAGCGTTTTTGTTCTGCCAATATACCAACTTTTTTATTTACGAAGTCCATATTGCCGGGGAACTGACTCAGTCCCCGTTCTGTATAAGCTAATGCACTCGCCTTGTCGCCGGCTTTCAAAAAGTCATTAATCAAGGTCAACTGGTAGTCGGCATTTCGGGGTTGCTCTTTTACCAGAGCTTCGCTCAATGCAATAGCATCTTCGATTTTCCCTTCTTTCCGTTTTATATTAGCTTCTATTTCTGTGTTATATAGGAAATCATTTTGCAGGTCGCTATCTTCCGGATATATTTGAGCGAGACGTTTGCGCAGTCTGTTTGCCTCCACAATGTTACCTTGCAATTCATACAGTTCTATCTTCTTTCTCCACAATCCCCGCCAATAAGGATTCACTTCCAACAATTCATTCACATAACATATTGCACTCGAATACCGTCCCGATTCCATTTCGACATTTACTAAAACTTGCTTTGCCGCAACGTTATCGGGGTTTTGTTCCAATGATTTGTTCAGTTCGTAACGAGCCTTATCATATTGTTTCTTGTGGTGATAGTATTTTCCTGCAAGCATCTTCAAATCGGAATCCTTAGGGTATTTCGCCAACCCCGCATCCAAACTTTTCTTTCCTTCCTCCCAATTGCCTTTGTTGAATTGTTCATTAATTGCTTTTGCATAGTCATCTCGGTCGTCGGGACGTATTACCACTTGCGCAGAAAGACTTCCGTATGAAAACAATATTACTATTGCCGCACTTATACTCCTGATTAATATATTAGTCATATCTTTGTTTACATTATATTTAGTTTGTATTTCATTTTTCATAACGTTAATTATTTTCGTTTATTTTCTAACGTTACATTATCACATTATTTTCCCTGAATTAGCCGGTTACAGGAGTAATAACTTGCGGCGCATTCGGATTTTTAAACCCTTGCCGGGTCATAGCACCCCATTTAAAGTCCCTCTGTGTAAGAAACTCCCAATATCCCCTTAAACTAAAAAAAACAATCATCGGGTGGTAAAGAAATGCCTCGACCGATGAAAAAAGCACCAACCTAAAATATTCCTTATAAGTCCGGTACACTTTCTTTACCATCAAGTCGTTAACAATCGTATGGAGCGACACAACCAGTCCGAGCAGGTACACATACAATAACATCAACCAAAAGGTATTGAAATTGACCTGTTTAGTAAATAACAGGAATGCCAGAAAAATAAAACCTGTGAATTCTATTATAGGCGCTATAAATTCGAAAATCAAAGCATAAGGCATTACCCACAAGCCTGTGCGTCCATACCGGCGGTTGAATAAGAATCTACGGTGGTTGATAAAGATTTGCAGCAACCCTCTACCCCAACGTGTTCGCTGCCTGTGAAGCACTTTAAGATTAGGTGGTCCCTCTGTCCAACAACACGAATCGGGAATTTGTACAATCCTGTATTTCTGTCCATTATCTCTCATATATGCAACCATACGCAGTGTCATATCCATATCTTCGGCATGGGAAAGCGGGTCGTATCCACCGGCATTAATACAAACCGATGTACTGAAAAGCCCGAAACCTCCGGAAACATTAGGTATAAGGTTAAGAACAGACCACCCCATCTTTGCCACTAAGTAAGAGCGCAGATATTCTGTTTCCTGAAAAGTCGGAATAAAGCCTTTAGGCGGTTTTACACGGGTTATAACTCCCTCCTCCACCTCGCATCCGTTAGACATACGCATAGTGGCGCCCACAGCTATAACCGGAATTTTCGAATCTAATACCGGTAATATACATTTTGTCAGTGTATCGCGGTCCAAAATGCAATCCACATCGGTATTAATAAAGTAGTCATACTGTGCCACATTGATACCGGCATTCATGGCATCGGCTTTCGTTCCTCCATTCTCCTTATCTACAACAGTCAGCTTATCGTATTTAGGGTTCTTGGATTTTAAAATCCTTTTTACCGGACGACAACGCGTTTTTCCTATATAAGGAAAAGGCACTGCTTCCAATTCAAATTTTTCTATCAACAAATCCAGCGTACTGTCCTTACTACCGTCATTCACGATAATTACTTCGAATTTAGGATAATGAAGACCTAATAACGAGTTTACATTATCAATAATAATAACCTCCTCGTTATACGCCGGCGCCACCACCGAGATACCTGGTACCTTCGATGGCAATAGATTCAATAATTCCTGCTCTTTCTCCGTATACCTTGTCTTTGTCTGATATATATTATAATAACCGAGAATAGTCAAGGCTATATATATAATCGTCATCATAAGAGCATAGAAGAAGATTAAATATTGATATCCGTATACAATATTGTCTACCATAACTATGATTTTTTTGTGAGTTGTTTGTATGAGTTTTTTGTGTGAGTTGTTTGCGTGCTTTTTATGTGTTATTTTGTGTTTATTTTACTTTTTTCATTCGTTTTTTCCACATGAACAAAAACAGAATCCAGAAAACTATCTGTTGATTTTTGTTTCAGTCTATTGAAAGTATGTTTGGCTTTATCACATTTATGAATACTATCTACAATCTTTATCTGCAAGGCTCCTTCTTGCGTTTCCTCGTGAATTTTCTCGAGAAAAGCGAGAGCCTTCGGTGAGTCCATTTTTCCTACTGCTTCTATTATACGTTCTTGTACCGATATAGGGGTAAGCCCGTAGTCTGCAATCAAAACGTCAATAGCGTCAGTATATTGTAAAATCCCTAATGTCTCTGCTATCTGTGCTTTTACCGGATAGCTTTTTTCAGTCTGGTACATCTCCACCAATTGGGCTCCGCTTTCCCGCTGATTAAAGAGTCCGATTTCCTTAATCAAGAAGCATTTATACGATTCGTTTTTAGCCGTATACCCCCAACGAATAAGCAACGGAAGAGGTCTTTGTTTAGCTCGTTCTTCAAGAGTGGCATGTATCCTCATTTCGTCCAAACTATTGAATTCTCTATCGAAATCGTCTTCCAAAAATTTAAAAGCATCGTACGTTGCAAATCGCATATAACCGCTCTTAGAATGTTTTCGCAAATCGTGATTACGCCCTTGAACTCTGTGGGCTACAATATTACCATCGGGAATATTTTTAGACAACTCTTCCAACATCCGTAAAGCCTGCTTGTTCTTTCTCAGGTTATTTTTTCGCAAAAGCAATTCCCAATATCCAACAAGTCCAAAAATCTCTATAACCTCAGAGTAATTATATTCGTTGAGAGTTTGACCTTCTCTTTTTTTCACCGACAAGAGCAACTCAGTAAGCGGCTCTTTCTCTTTATTCTTGAGTGAGCCCGGTTCAAACTCCAATTTATCGATTATAACATCTCTGGGAAAACTTTGCCGAGAAAAAAGAAGTGATTTCAATTTCTCTTCGAAACGTTTCGTAATATTCTTATGTAATCTTTCCTCCTTTCTTTGCCTGCGCATTATAAAGAAAAACCGTATCATGGAAGCAATATAAAATAATGCCAGCAACGTTACAACAATTACCACAATACGAATTACTAAGGGAAAACCTGTAAATCGAGAGTCCAAATAATATAAATAGTATTTTATAATATCCATAAATGCAACCTATTTGTACAAAAAGCAATTATTACATAACTGCCTGATATGTTATGTTTTTAGTTTGGTGTGATGTCGTCCATTTTCCTTCATACTCATTTTTACCTCCAATCACACAATCTATAACACTGTGTAACTTCTGTAAAAACTTCTATGTAAAAATTCCACGTAAAAGTAACATCTTTTTACATTTTCCATACACAAAAAATATAAAAAACACATGAAATATACAAAAATGAGTATTTACACTCACGATTGGGGGGGGGGG
>WQTX01000018.1 GCA_009786075.1 Bacteroidota bacterium
TGTTTACTCTAAAAAAACGCGCTTGCGCGCAAAAAATGAACACGAAGACACGACGGCATGAAGACACGAAGATTGAAAAATTACTTAACTAAACGACATTGTCTTTAAATTACTAAATCCAACCATTATGCAGAATTACGATAAAATATTGCGCCGCATAAAACCACGGCAAATAGTGTTGCCTATTGTGATTGGGTTTGCGGTAGTGCTGTATTTGTTTTGGAACGATTTTTCACATCAGTCATTTAGCGATATTCAATTTACCCGTTATGCCGTGGTGTGGCTTGCGGTGGCGTGTTTTATGATGTTTTTGCGTGATTTTGGCTATGTGCTTCGTTTGCGCATACTTTCCGAAGGCTCACTCACGTGGGTGCAGTGCATACGGATTATATTTTTGTGGGAATTTACATCGGCGGTAACACCTGCTGCTGTGGGTGGAACGAGCGTAGCAGTGCTCTTTATTTACAAAGAAGGCATACCCTTGGGCAAAGGCACTGCCATGGTGTTGGCAACGGCGTTTTTAGACGAATTGTATTTTCTTATCATGTTTCCGGCAATTGTGCTGTCGGTATCGTTTTCGGAATTATTTTCGGTCAATTCACAATTACTTGGCACTACTGCCGATGCTTCGATTGTGAGTAAATTGGTATATTTCGCCATTATTGGTTATGTGCTCAAAGCAATTTTTGTGTGTTTTGTGTTTTATGGCTTGTTTATCAATCCTCGTGGATTTAAACGATTGTTGGGACATTTATTTTCGATAAAATTTCTAAAACGCTGGCGCAAATCGGCAATTCGCACCGGTAGCGATATGATGATAGCTTCGGCGGAATACAAACGAAAATCGTTGTGGTTTTGGTTACGAGCCTTTGCAAGCACTGCCATTTCGTGGACGGCTCGTTATTGGGTTGTCAATTTTTTATTTTTGGCATTTTTTGTAGTTCCCGACCATCTGTTACTTTTTGCCCGTCAATTAGTTATGTGGATTATGATGTTGGTAATGCCCACGCCCGGCGGCAGCGGTTTTGCCGAAATTATTTTTTCGGATTATCTCGGCGAATTTATTCCCGTGGTTGCACTGATACCTGTTTTAACTGTTCTGTGGCGATTGATAACCTATTACCCCTACCTTTTTGCAGGCGCAATTTATGTGCCTATTTGGATTAAGAAACGATTTTTGGCGCACGAAAAATAGTAAAAAAAGGAAATTTTGCAATTTACACTGTGTAATTTACAATTTTGTGTATATTTGCAATAAATGGAATAGACACAAGACCGACAGACATAAGACAAATAGACATAAGAAAGTCTAAAAGTCTAATATCTAAAAGTCTAAACATCTAAAAAAAATGAAAAGTTTAGTCTCAATTTCCGACTTCAAAGTTGAAGATTATTTGAACATAATAGAATTGGCTGCACAATTTGAAGCCAATAGTTATCGTAATTTATTGAAGGGACGAATTATTTCGACCCTTTTTTTTGAGCCGTCTACCCGCACGCGGTTGAGTTTTGAGAGCGCTATCAATCGTTTGGGCGGCAATGTTATTGGTTTTGCCGATATTTCAACTACAAGTTCCACCAAAGGCGAATCGTTGCACGACACCATTACTATGGTTGCCGGTTATAGCGATTTGATTGTGATGCGCCACCCTTTGGAAGGAGCTGCAAAATACGCTGCCGAAATTTCGCCTGTACCAATTGTTAATGCCGGCGACGGAGCAAACCAGCACCCTACGCAAACTTTGCTCGATATGTATTCAATACAAAAAACGCAGGGCAAACTCGATAATCTTTCCATTGCGCTTATTGGCGACCTAAAATACGGGCGCACCGTACATTCGCTTATAATGGCAATGATGCACTTTGCGCCGCATTTTCATTTTATTGCTCCACCCGAATTGCAACTGCCAAAAGAATATTTGCAAATTTTGAACGATAAAAATATTCCTTATACTTTACATGATGATATGCAGGAAGTAATTCCCGAAGTTGATATTGTATATATGACACGGGTGCAAAAAGAACGTTTTTCGGAACCAATGGAATATGAACGCACTAAAAATTTATATGTGTTGCGCAATTCCATGCTCGACGGCGCAAAACCTACAATGCGCATATTGCACCCACTGCCGAGAGTGAACGAAATCAACACCGATGTTGATACCAGCCCACACGCATATTATTTTGAACAGGCACACAACGGTGTGTTTACCCGCCAAGCAATTATTTCATATTTACTTGATTTATAATACCATGAGCGAAATTCAAGGACGACATTTAGTAGTAAGCGCCATAGAAAACGGCACCGTAATCGACCATATTCCTTCAAACCGTTTGTTTGAAGTAATTTCGATTTTACGATTGGAAACCATAGCGACGCAAGTAACGTTTTGCAGCAATTTGGAAAGTAAAACGCTTGGCAAAAAAGCGATTATTAAAATTTCCGACAAATTTTTCAAACAGGACGAAATCAATAAAATTGCAATTTTAGTACCCGAAGCAAAACTTAACATTATACGTGATTATCAGGTAGTTGAAAAGAAAAAAGTAACACTGCCCGACGAAATTACCGGTATTACCAAATGTTTTAACCCTATGTGTATTACCAACCATCAAGATGTAACACAAAAATTCCGGGTTGTGGCGAATAATCCGGTAATGCTCCAATGTTTTTATTGCGAAAAAATTACCGATAAAGACAATTTTAATTTGTTGTAAAAAAAAACGAAACACTCTGTGTTTCGTTTTTTTTTACAACAAATTATCTTAGAATTTAACTTTCAATTGTGTTAACATTTCTTTTGCTTTTGCATTTGTAGGGTCTATAGCAAGAGCTTTTTTGAAATACTCAATTGTATTTTTAGTGTCATCATTTTGTATATAATATCTGGCAATACTGTTATACAAGTCAGCGATAGTTCTATTAAACTTACCGTCGGCATTATCTTTCGACATTGCTTCAATCGCTTCTTCATAATATGGCAGGGCAACTCCTCTGTTCTTATTCGTCATAGCGTATTCATAAATATCAACATATTCATACAGTTTTGCCCGATTGTAATAGCCTAAATAAAACTCCGGTGCTATCGCAATAAAATCCGAAAATGCTTTTGCTCCTTTTTCTATGTACATATTAAAATTTTGTTGATTGGCTTGCAGGGCTTTCACATCTTTACTATTATTAAAAATTGTTCCCGCTGCCTTCGTATTCATTTCTCCAAAAGTATTCAAATCCGAAGGCATGGGTTTTGGGGTCATTTCAAAATATTTCTCGAAATATTTTACTGCTTCTTCAAAATTTTTCATTGCTATGTAAGTGAACGCCAATTCTTTATACGGCTCATTTTTTTCGGCATCGAGCGCAATTGCTTTATTGAAACTTTTTATCGCACTATCATATTTTTCTAACTTAACTTGAAGCTGTCCCAATGTTATAAAATCGAGGTAAATTTGTTTGTCTTGCGGAACCGTAGCGAAAAAATTCTCCATTTTTGCCAATCCTTCTTCATATCGTGCAAGCTCATACAAGTTATATGCTTGCAAACGAAGCAACGTTGTATTGTTTGGTTTTAATGCCAATTTTTTTACTATTTCTTGCAACGATTTTTCGTATTGTTTATCGAAATATAATGCGTAGGCGTAATTTTCATAATATTCATCGGGAACTTTTACCCCGGCTGTAAGCGCTTTTTCGTATGCTTCAACTGCCTCTTTGTATCGTCCTTGTGTATATTTTATATTGCCAAGCTCTGTATTTGCAGGCGGGAAATTGGCATCAATGGCAAGTGCAAGCTTTATTTCGTCCAAGGCAAGGCTTAATCCACCTACCATTCTATACAATTGCGCAAGTTTTACCAGCACTACTTTATCTTTGTTTTCACTAAAAAATTTAGCATCACCAACTTTGTTTATTGCTTTACCAATTGTTTCGCTATCTTTACCTTTACTAAGAATTACTTCACTTTCGAGCAAATAAATATCTACATTTTTTTTGTCAGCCACTTTTGCTTTTTCAAGTAGTGGTTGCACTTTTGCTATTATATTGTTTGCAAAATAGGCTTCGGCAATTTTAACCAACACGGCGGCATTTTTTTTGTCTAAACTTTCAGCTTGTTTTAACAGCGCTTCGCCGGCTTTTACATTGTTTTTAAGTTCCAATCTACCTTTTCCAATATAGCCGTACGGCGATTTTGGATTTAAGTCTATTGCTTTTTGAAATTGCGCGGCAGCAGCTTCTATGTTTTGCTCATTTGCATAAATCAAACCAAGATAATATGCCGCAATTACCTGTTCATCAATTGATTGACCGCTCTGTTGTAAGAACTCGTCTTTGGCAGCTTCATACATTCCTGCTTTGTAAAATTCAATACCTTTGTCGTTGTTTGCAAACACCACGGCAACCGAAATCGACAAAAACGCTACTAACGATACTATTTTTCTTTTCATTTTGTAATTATTTTAATTTATTGTTATAACGAACCTTTATTGTTATTATTTTTAACCACTAACCATTAATTACTAACCACTAAAATCTATTCCGTAATTTGAATAAGTATATTCTGAGGGTCGGAAATTGGCATCAATCCCGCTTTAAGCACAATTTTTTGCCCCACCTCGTCGGTCAGGAAATAGCCAAATCCTTTCGGTAGTCCATTGCGCAGTTCGCTCAGCAAAATGTAAATCGGGCGCCACAACGGGTAATTGTCTTTGTGCAAATCGCCGGCGTATGGCAGTGCCGGTTTTGCTGTTTCGTCTTTGGCAATCCACACAAAGCGCGTTTTTGCCATAAACTCTTTGTATACATTGGTAGTTTCATTGCCAAGTTGGTTCAATCCCACAATAGCTATTGCATTGGGCATTGCGGCAATTCTTTCGCGCAAATCGTCAATGCCTTTTGCCGCATACAAATTAGGCGATACATTTTTATTGCCTTGCAAAAGGCTATCGGTCAAATAATTCAAAACACTTGCTTTTTGATTATCGAAAAGCACTTGTATTGTTCCCGCATTTGACTTTGGATTAATCTGTTTCCAATCGGTAATTTCGCCTAACAGAATTTTTTTAAGTTGCGCTACTGTGAGGAGCGTATCGGTGCTTGCTTTATTGCCAACTATGGCAATGCCTTCAAATGCGAAAAGATATTTTCGTACTACTCGATTTTTCGTTAATTTCTGCCGTTCCGCATCGGTCAAATCGCGAGTGGTAATAGCTATTCTAACCGAATCGTCAATCAACAACTGAATAGCTTCGGTTTCAGGAACAAACAAAGGAAACACAAAGGCTTGAGGATAATGCGCATGGAACGCACGTACTGCCGCATTAATTAAATTTTGAAAATTATCGGCAGCGGCAAGTTGAATTTCCCCCGAAGTCAATGTATCGGTTGGTCCTTTTGGTTTTTCGTGGCACGCCGCAAAAAACATAACCGAAAGCGCTATAATCAATATATGTTTCATTTTAAAAAAGTCTTTTATAACTCCGGTAAATTCTAAAAATGCCGTACAGGCAAAGCAGTACACCCAAACCAATATTCACGTATGTATTGAGTTGAAAGAAATTTACTGCAATCATTGCAATACCAAACGCAGGGTAAAACAACGACATAACTGATTCAAAAATCAGCAAAGCAAGTTGTTTTTTATCTAAATCTTCAAAACTTTTCATCTGTTTATTTTTAATTGTTTTTTCAAAGGTCAGATGGAACCCACATGATAAATCATTTATTTGTGTGATTTGGTATCATGTGGGTTTCATATCATTTTTTAAGAAAAAAGCATAGTAAAAATTATACATTCACTATGCTTATTTCTTTATGTATTAAGAACTGTTAATTTTTGGGTTGTTCCACTTTTTTGAACTGCACCGGCAATTGAAAATACGATGAAACTGCCACCTTATTACTACTTCCCGGTTTCCATTTTTCCATTAATTTTACCACACGCACAGCTTCTTGGTCTAAACTTGGGTGCACTTTTTTTATTACCTGCACATTGCCAATAGTACCATCGGCTTTTACCACAAACTCAACTATAACCGTACCCGAAACATTATCATCTAAGGCATCTTGCGGATAACGGAGTCTCTCACCAAGGAATTTCATAAGAGCCGGCATACCACCCGGAGGTTCTGCTTTTATATCGGGATAACGTTCAACCACTTCCGGTTCCACAATTGGTGGGGGAGGTGGTGGCTCTGGCACGAATACTTTTCCGGTATCCACATTTTGGTTTCCAAATATTTGATTTATTTGAGCAATTTTCTGAGCGGTTTTCATTGTATCGGCAAGGTCATCGGGGGTTATCTCAATTACTGTTACCTTTACCATTTGTACAACAATGGGTGGCGGCGGAGTGTATTCTACAGCCACAGTTTCTTCTTTGGGCAAATCGTCGGCCATGTTAATTGCCGTTGTTTTATTTTCGCCTTCCTCTGTTGGTGTATCTTCCGTAGGCCACGTTATTGTTTCTACAATTTTAGGAAGAAATATTGCAAAAAGTCCCACAAAAAATACTATAATTATTGCTTTTATGTGTCGATTCGACGAATCATTACGCAATTCGTAAGCACCATAGTTTTTATTCCTTTTGTTAAAGGTAATTTCCAACCATTGGGGCGAATATAAATCAAAATCTTTGATTATTTTCATAACTTTTTCAGTGTTTTTATAAGTTATTCATTATTCTTTTTTTGGCGCATTAGCTACCTCCTGTTTTTGCTTGGGCGACAACACACTATCGTCTCCTGTTTTATAATAATAGAGGTAGCCATCACCTTCGGTAAGGTCGGCAATCTGATAAAAACCAATATTGGTAATAAGCATTTCGTCAAGCATATCTACCATATTGGCATATACCGATGCGTCAAGCGGTTTTATCAGCACGGTTGGCGCTATTTTCAATTCATTATTCGCTCGTTGTTGTACTATGTCCGAAAGAGAATCAAACAACTTCGTATCTATCTCACCGGCACTTCGCTTAATTTTCAATTCTTGAATTTGTTCGTAGGTACCCACATTTTTTTTCATAAGAATTTCGCGAATACCACTTTCGCCGTAGGTAGTGGGTTTTAAAAACTCAGGGTCTTGATAACTTTCAGGTGTGAGTTTTCCCTCATAATAAAAAAGTTGATTATCGGCACCCATAATAATGGTAATTGCCGTTGACTCGCGTGCTTTAATAGGGTCTACTATCTGATTCGGGTCAGCCGTAGTAGGCATTGAAAGATTCAGTACCTGTGGTTTCAACATTGTGGTACAGAACATAAAGAAAGTAATAAGTAACATATTCATGTCCACCATTGGGGTAAAATCAACACGAAGAGAATGCTTTTTCTGTCTCGTTTTTTTGCCGCCGCCTTTTTCGTTTACTTGTACTTCTGCCATACGTATATAGTAATTTTGTATTGTTAATATTATTGTTTGTCAGACGATGCTGTTCGCAAATTTGTTACAAGCAAATATTGATTTTCTCTCAATTTTCTTAAATCATTCATAACACCTTTCACAACTTCATATTGTGTTTTTTGGTCGGCTTTTACAACTAATTTAAGAACTTTATCATTATTTTTTTGAAAATCAATTATGCGAGCATGACGCACCCAATTTTGAAACTCGTTGATATTATTGCCTCCAACATTCAACACTTTTGCGCTTGTAATAGTGTCTGCCGGAATACCTACACTTTTGTTATTTGGTATTTTCAATTGCTCACCCATAAACGCATCTTGCTGGTCAACTTTCATATCGAGATACGCAGGGAGTTTAGTAATCGGCACACCAAAAGAAACTATTTTGCGAAGAGTCTCAAGTTGTTTTTCAGTAAAAGAAACACCGTAATCGTTTCCAACAGCCAACGCTGTTTGCACCACAAGTTCAGGGTCATCGAAACTTAAAAACACCTTACCCGCCGTATCAAGAAGAATTGTCATTGAGTTTGTTTCGGGAACTTTAATTTCGGAAACAGATGCCGGAGTATTAACCGTAATCGGTTCTTTTTTTACGAAAGTTGAGGTCAGCATAAAGAAAGTGAGCAACAGAACCGTTACGTCACTCATCGCAGTCATGTCGATGAACGTACTTTGTTTTTTTACTTTTACTGCCATATTTATATGTAGAGTTTAAAGTTAATGTTTAGAGTTAGAATATGGAGTGTACAGTAAAAACTGCACACCACACCTTTCTGTAACGCTAATAACTAAATATTATTTTTCGTGAGTTTCGGAAAACGCTTGTGTAAGAGCGAAACCTATTTCTTCGATAGCATACGTCATATTATCAACTTTACCGCTAAAGAACGAGTAAGAAATAATTGCCAATGCACCGGTAGCAATACCATTCGCAGTGTTAATCAACGCCTCGGAGATACCTACCGAAAGAGCCATAGAGTCAACACCACCCGAACCACCTGCAAGAGCAGCGAATGAACGAATCATACCCAATACCGTACCGAACAAACCTAACAGCGTACCGAGAGTTGAAATAGTTGCAATAATTGACAAATTTTGTTGCAATGAAGGCAATTGTAATGCAGTAGCTTCTTCTACTTCGTCTTTAATTAAAGCGATTTTCGTTTCTTTTGCAACATCCATTCCCTCTACTTCTTTGTATTTTCGCAAACCGGCATCTACAATGGCTGCAACAGAACCTTGTTGCTCATCGCAAATTTGTTGAGCTGCTTCAAAATCGCCTTTTTTCAACGCTTGTTTCACGTTGGCAACGAATTTTACAAGATTGCCTTTACCTTTTGCTTTATTAAGAGCAAAGAAACGTTCAACACTTAAAATAACTACTGTTAACAACAACGACAAAATGATAGGTACTACAAAACCACCTTTGTACATTGTACCCAAAAAGTTAGCCGGATGGTTAGCTCGGTCGTTGCCTTCAAAATTACCTTCTGCACCAAGTACAAAAAAGAAAAACAATTCAGCTAAAATTAAGCTGATTACGATTACTGCAAAGGCAGAAATGCCTCTTGATTTTTTCACTTCCATAAAATAAAATTATTTGGTTTTAAAATTTAATATAAAAATATTTATCGCAAAGATAACACTATTTTTTAAATTGAATGGGGGTTTCTGTGATTTTTTTTAAAATTTATAAAATCGTAACATTTTTGTAAATACAAGCAATTTGCAATATTTTTGATTACAAGTTGTTTGCAACAATAATCAGTAAACGAGTTTTTATTAAAAAAATTGTTGCAATGTAAATAATATGGTATATTTTTGAATGTTTTTTCATATAAACGTCGTGTCTTCGTGCCTTTCTGTCTTCGTGTTCACTGAAAATGCGCAAGCGCATAAAAAAAATAATACTTCGACAGGCTCAGCAACCAACACGAAGACAAAAAGACACGAAGAATATATATAAACTATATCAAAATGAGCGCAATCGCAGGTTTTTTTTCTCAATACAATCATATTCCGGAAAGCGATTTACACGCAATGGCTCTTGCATTGAAGCACCGGGGGCAGCACGGTGAACATTTTTTTCACGAAACTCCGGCAGGAATTGCGCATTGTAATTTGACAATTGAAGGAAATTTTTTACCCGAAATTCAACAGCCGGTTCATTCTGCCTGTGGTCGTTATGTGCTTGCGTTCGATGGCGATATTTGTAATGCCGATGAATTGCGACGAGAATATGCTCTTTCGACACAACCGATGGCGGAAGTTGAAATTATTTTGCAACTTATTGTACAGCAGGGTATTAGAGTTTGCAGTCAATTTTCAGGCTCGTTTGCAATTGCTTTGTACGACAGATTTGAAAAAAAATTAACCCTATTGCGTGATTGTTTGGGCGCAAAACCTCTGTATTACTTTTGGGACGGCACAACCTGTGTATTCGCTTCGGAATTGAAAGCGTTGCAAAAAGTGGCTTACGTGAAATCGCATACAACTATAAATTATGCAGCCGTAAATTATTTTTTGCATAGCGGCTACGTAGGCGGCGATTATAGCATATATACCAATATATATAAGGTAGAAAGTGGTACAAGTATTGAAATACGTGAAAATTGTTTGCAAAAAAACCGATTTAAACAACTGAACGACAGCATACAAGCCGAAACAATAACCGATTTTGCGCAAGCGCGGGAAACTTTGCGCGACCTTGTGGAAGCAGCGGTGCGTACTCGTATGAAAAATAATTGCAAATACGCCTCGTTTTTAAGCGGCGGTATTGATTCTTCGCTTGTTACGGCGATTATGCAACGCAATTCGAGCGCGCGCATACAAACATTTACGGTGGATTTTCCCGATTCGCCGCACAATGAAAGTAGTTATGCGCAAAAAATTGCCTCGTATTTGGGTACGGAACACCACACAATACAATGTACAAAAAACGATGCGGCTCGTATTTTACCAACTTTGCTTGATATTTACGACGAACCATACGCCGACACTTCGGCTTTACCGACTTTGCTTGTGTCGCAAGCTGCCAAACAATCGGCTCCTGTTGCATTTTTGGGCGACGGCGGCGATGAATTATTTTTGGGCTACGGAGCTTACACATGGGCGCAACGATTACAAAACCCTCATCTTGTTCGCTGGCGCAAACCGCTTTCGGCAGTGCTGCAATTGACTAACGACAGCTACCGGCGAGGAGCAAAAGTGCTGAATTTTCCAAATAAAGACCTGCTCCCCTCTCATATTTATTCGCAGGAACAAGGTTTTTTTTCCCGTCCGGAAATTGCAAAACTTATGGCACAACCGGAATTTTTGCAAGCGTTTGAGCAAATTCAGTATCAAAACGGATTGGCTCGTACGCTTTCGCCTGCCGAAAATCAAGCCCTTTTCGATTTGCATTATGCTTTACAGGAAGAATTGATTACAAAAGTTGATAGGGCTTCGATGCACTATGGCTTGAAAACCTTTGCGCCGCTATTGGACGACAGTATTATAGAATTTGCGCTCAACGTTGATGAGCGATTGAAATTACACAACGGCGAAAAGAAATATTTACTCAAACAAGTGTTGTACGATTATGTGCCTGCCGAATTGTACAATCGTCCGAAATGGGGTTTTTCGATTCCGTTACAATCGTGGCTTGCCGGCGATTTGTCGTTTTTACTGGACGAATGGCTCAATCCGCAGATGTTAAAAAAACATGGCGTGGTCAATCCCAAAGTGGTGGAACGGTATGTATATTTATTTCGCAAAAAGAACCATGCGCATTTATATAATCGTTTGTGGGCTTTGGTGGTGTTGCATCAGTTTTTAGAGAAAGATATTTTTGAACGCTGATGACGCGGATAACGCTGATTTATACGGATTTTTATTTGGTATTATCTATCCTGTATTGTTAGATGATACACTTTATTGTTTATACAAATCTTCAAAAGAGCGTCATTGCGAGGAACGAAGCAATCCATTTGCTTTTATATTGCTTGGATTGCTTCGTTCCTCGCAATGACGCTTTTGCGTTGATTTGTGCTAACTCCCGAAGGAGCGTCATTGCGAACGAAGTGAAGCAATCTATTTTTTCGGAATGAATTATATTTCACTTTGGTATAACTTGTTTCCTCGTTTCCTTGTCTCCTAAAACCTTGTCTCCTAAATATTTCTGAATATTGCGAGCGACACGAAAAGCTGCACCTTCTTCGCCAAGTCGTTGGCGTAGTTCTTTGTAGCTTGCGTATATTTCCGTGCGTTGTTTTTCATCAAGAACTTTATGTAAAGCTTTGCGCAAATTATTTGCCGTCATATCCGATTGCAGGAGTTCGGGTACAATTTCACGTTCCATAATAATATTGGGTAAACCCAAATGATTGAGTTTTACAAGCAATTTTCCTATATAGAATGTAATCGGATTGGTTTGATACACAATCACTTGCGGAATATTGAGCAGCGCAGTTTCGAGTGTGGCAGTTCCGCACACGGTAATTGACGCAACAGACTTACTCAAAAGTTCGTATGTTTGGTCGAAAACAATAGAAACATTTGGTGCTGTAATAAATTTACGGTAAAAATCTTCGGAAAAACGGCTCATGCCAGCTATCACAAATTCGTAATCCGAAAATTCTCCGGAAATTGCCTGCATGGTTTTTAGATTTTCACGAATTTCGTATTCCCTGCTGCCCGGCATTACTGTGATTATTGGTTTTTTTGGTAAATTATTTGCCTGTATAAATTCTTCGGCAGACGAAAATTGCGGCACAAATTCATAAACAGAATCCAATAAAGGGTGTCCCACAAAATCGACTTTATAGTTGTGGCGGGTTTCATAGAATGTTTTTATAAACGGCAATTCCACAAACATGTGGTCAATGCAGCGTTTTATAAGTTTTACCCGATTTTCTTTCCACGCCCACACCGTTGGCGAAATGTAGAAAAACGTAGGAATGCCAAGCTGTTTTGCCGTAGGCGCAATTTTTAAATTAAAACCCGGAAAGTCAATAAAAATAATAGCATCGGGCATATACTCGGCAACATCTTTTTTGCAAAAATCAATATTGCGTAAAATTTTTCGCAGGTGTTTTACAACTTCCACCAAACCCATGTGGTCGTAGTCTTTGTAATGTTTTACCAAAGTACAACCTGCTTCGTGCGCCATTTTATCGCCACCCCAAATGCGAAATTCGGCATTTGAATCGTTTTTTTTAATTTCCCGTATCACTCGCGAACCGTGCAAATCGCCCGATGCTTCGCCTGCAATTATGTAATAGAGAAGCCCCCTCCCGACCTCCCCCACAAGGGGAGGAGAAGGAAAGTCTGTGGTTTTATTTGTATGGTCTATCATTTTTTATCGTATTCTTGTCCGAGTTTCAGCAAGTCCCCCTTGAAGGGGGATTTAGGGGGCTTTTTTCTAAAAGTTATAAATAACCAGCGCAATGCTATACACCGCAGTCGGTATCATAATGCCGTAGCCTGCTCGGTCGAATTTCGTAAAATAAAAGAGCGAGAAAAATAGAAATACCGGTATCAACGACCAAATAAAAATATTGGTTGTCAGCCCGTTGCCGGTCAGTCCTTCAAAAAATTCACGTACGGTGAGCGTTTTTGTTAAAAATCGGGAAAGTCCCAACAGTGTGAGTGGCGGTAGAATAAAACCAATTAATATACCGGTTAAAAGAGTGTCGAATTTTTTAAGTTTTTCTTTCATAATTTTTTATTCTAATTGTATTATAAATAATAATTCCCAATCAATTAAGTAGTTAGTAAGATTTAATGATATGTTTTTTGGATTAACTTCGTTGAGCTCCGCTTCGCTCCGGTTGCTTCACTTCGTTCGCAATGACGCTCTTTCGAGGGTTAGCACAAATCAACGAAAGAGCGTCTTTGCGAGGAACGAAGCAATCCATTTTTTCTAAAATATAACAATAATTATTTTTTTCATTACTTATCTCATTGGCATATTGTCTTATTGGCACATTATTTAATCATTTTCTGCAAAATCCCCAAAGCCTCCATATCGGTACTTTCAATTTTCAGCGGCACTACGGTGGTGTGTTTTTGTTTCAAAAGATATTCGTCGCTATCGGTTGCTTCGGGTTCGTAATTATCAAAATGTCCCATAAGCCAAAAATAATCAACGTTTTGCGGGTCGGTGCGTTTGTCAAATTCTTCAATCCATACGCCTTTGGTTTGACGGCAGATTTTTATTTCTTTTAAATCTTTGGGATTTTCAACTTTGGGGAAATTCACGTTTAAAAACACATTCGTCGGGAGCGTATTTTGCGCAAGCATAGCACGAGTAATCGTTTGAATATGTGAGCGATACGGTTCAAAATCGGCATCGGCATGAAAATCGGTAAGCGAAAAAGCAATCGACGGTATTCCATTAACTGCGCCCTCGCGAGCTGCGCCCACCGTGCCCGAATAAATGCAACAAATGGAAGCATTCGAGCCATGATTAATGCCCGAAACCAATAAATCGGGTTTTAAAGTCGTTTTTTTGAAAAATTTATCAAGTCCCATTTTTACGCAATCAACGGGCGTTCCGCTAAATTCGTAGAATTTGTAATTTTCGGCACTTTCCACTTTTCGCAAACGCAACGGTTCGTTAAACGTTATGGCGTGCGACATTCCCGATTTTCCTACACGCGGCGCAATAGCAATTACGGTCCCTCCGATTTTGCGCATTTCTTCAATCAAAACACGTATGCCTTTGGCTTGGTAGCCGTCGTCGTTGGTGATAAGTATTATGGGGTGGTGCATTTTGTCCTCACTTATTTCATTATGCTATTTCAATACCTGTTTGTTCAATTTCGCTAATAAATCCGGCATAATCGGTGTCACGAGCGATAAGAAGAGGCTCAATACGGTCATCTATCTGTCGGGTCAATTTCCATAGTAACGGCTCGGTATGGAAAAAATCGTAATTGTCGTCCAAATGGTCAACCACAAATGCGACATCAATATCGCTGTGCTTTTTTTGAGTTCCTTTGGCATACGAGCCATATAGCCAACACTCGTTAATTGTCATCGGAAATGAAGTATCAACAAGTTGCTTATAATCCTTTACCTTTTGGATAATAAATTCTCTTTCGTCCATTGTTGTAACTTTTTGGTTTTGTTAATTATTTCTTGACAAATAGTTGGAGTCAGCCTTTTCACCAATTCTTTCTTGTAGTCAGGATAGCGTGTTTTTATATTCAAAGGTTCTAATTGGTCGATAAATTCAATTTGTTCTTCTGAAAAATTTTCAAGAAATCCACCCTCTCTGGCAATATATGATAACTTGTGTACAAAAGGCGGAGTATTTTCTTTGTGTTGTGTATATGCCGCTTTGAAAATCTTTTCTATAGTCTGATGACACATAAATGCAACATACAAATATTTCTTTATTTGCATCATTCCTTCAGCCGTTTCCAAATCGTAATCTGAAAGTCCTACCCAATATACTACTTTTTCTTCCGTGGTCACATCCTTGCGTTTTATAACTATGCCACAAAGATAACGTAAATTTTCCAATTAACAACTAAAAAAATGCGTATGCGATTTTTTTGGTCTTTTCTCACTATGTTTTCGTGCTGCACTTTCTATTCGGTGCGATTTCCACTACAAAGGCACTCCTAAACCTCGTTAAGTTTTTAAAACTTAACAGGTTTGCCAAATCTCGCGTAACATAAAAACGTTTCTTCCAAAAACTTTTCCAAAGTTCTAAAACTTTGGAAAAGTTAACTCGGAAAAATGGTAAATTTTCAAAAAATTTAATAGTCAAATAGTCTTTGTTAATAGTCGAATTTATTCTGCGAGCACACAACGCACCGATAAGCCGTCCCTGCGACCGTCGTAGTACACGTACGCGCCGCCCTCGTAGAAGCCCGCGGCGTATGCGTACATCTCGACCGTCTCGTAGGGCGTACTGCTCCAATAGAAGCCGCGCACGCCTGCGCCGTAGAGCGCGCCGTCGCTGTAGTCGCGGTAGCCTGCTGCCGGAAGGAGAAGAGAGTTGCCGGTAGTTCTGTCAGTAAATTTACGACCGTTTACACCGTTTTGAGTTGTCCGTACGTTAGTTACTTTTTCGGTGTCAAACAAAGATTGTAATTCTGCTTTGGTGGGAACTCGCCAACCTTTGGGGCTTGGGTCGTTGGATTTTTCCCATGTAGTGCCGGTTGGTACTGAGCTATCCCAATTAGCAACTTCGCCTGTGGCACTCCACGCTTTTTTGCGATTCCATTGATAAAACATTCCTGCGCTTTCGGGTTTCTCGGCAAAAGTGCCAAAAGCATCAACATTGCGCGTTGCCCATTTTACGCCGTTAATCACTACGCAGGTATCGGTGGTTTTGGGGTCGCTTCCGCTTGATTTTAGGTCATCGTCTTTAGCTGAAGTAAACACTACGCTTGCTAAGCCTAAGGTTGCGAGCAAGTAGAATTTTGAAAAACTTTTTTTCATAGCAATGACGGTTAAAATGTGGATAAAAATATCTGCGACAAGGGGGCAAGCCCCCTTGTTATTTAATCATAGCAGCAAGCGTATTATTTTTATACGCATCTACATATTTTTGTAATTTCGGCGTTATTACTGCTCTATTGCTTTTTGTTGTGCTATATCTCAAAAATTCCGAAACGGCTTGCACTTGCAAATCTTTGGGCGAAATTTCAAAACCGGCATCGAGTGCAGTTTTTGCCAATGCAGCGTAATAGCGTGCCGTAAGATAGACATCTTGCTGAATTGTTTTCAAAAATTTTGCATCAACCGCAAATTTATACTTGTCGGTTTTGTCTAACCAATCTATCAAAAAATCGTTGATATAGAGCGTATTTACATCTTTTTTGCAAGGTGAAGTCAATAAAAAGTTGGCAACTTCCAGCACTTTTTGTTCTGCTTGCGTGCAATCTTCCTGCGAAGAAAGTACTACACTTTTTAAACTTTTATAATCCTGTGCTACACAGAAATTTGCCGTAAAAACAAGTGCTACAAAACCGATGAGTAATTTTTTCATAATTTTAGATATTTGTAGATATTCATTGATATTCATTGTTAGATTGCTTCGCTCCGCTCGCAATGACGCTCTTTTGAAAAACTATGCTAATCCTGTCAATCTTAAAATCTTGTGTCTTGTATCTTGTGCCTAAAAGTCTTATGTCTAAAAGTCCTGTATCTATCGTCTGATAAAACGAGCAGTACCCACTATTTGATTTTTAGAAAACGCAACCACACTATAATTTCCTTGTGCCAAATGCGCTACCGAAAATTGCGTAAGCGGTGCGGTTGCACGCTGTGCAAATATCAATTGCCCTTGACTGTTGACAATCATTATGTTATCAACTTCGGCAGAGGTTTCAATGTTTACAATATCGTGAGTAAACGTTGGGTACAACATAAACAGTTGATTATTAACAGTTGCAATTGATGTTGCAATTATTGGTTGGTCAAACGACGGCACCAAAGCGCCCAACACTGAGCTAATTGACGTTCCCACGTACCTTATTTTCACATTATTGACATCTTCAATTGGTTTGGTAAGCGATAATGTCAGCACATTTCGAGTTGCCGTTGCTTTATGTATAGTGTATTCTTGCATTCCGTTGTAAATTAGAATATCGAATATCACAGAATTTTTCGGTGTTTCAATCCATTCCGAGAAAGTAATATTCACTTCTGTTCCTGCCGAATTAACTGTAACTCCGGTTACAACAGGCTGAGGTACAACACGTACGGTAATGTAATCCGACACCGTTTTATCATTGGCAAGTTGCGCTGTTACTTTTACCAAACCCGACGACAAACCTGTTATCTCGCCGGTATTTCTATCAATTGAGGCAACTGCCGGATTACTTACCAACCACACCACTTGTGCTACCGCATTGTCAGGCGTAAGTGTTGCCTGCATAAGATGCGTTTCGTTGATAGCTAAAATCGGTTTATCGACAATTGCAATTGTTATTGGCTCAACAGGGCAATTTTTTATGGTAACGGTTGTACTCGCCGTGTTAGAACAGTTATTCGCATTGGTGTAGGTGTAAGTCATTGTTTGCAAACCAATTGCCGCCGGATTTGGGGTAAATTCAGTAAGTAACATAGTACCCGGTCCCGAGAAATTTCCGCCTGCGGGCAATAATTGAACGGTCATTTTTTCAGTAGTACATATTTCGTTGGCACTCGCAAATATTGAAACCGTCGGAAGTGCATTTACAACAATGTCAATGCGAGTTTTGGCACTTTCGCAACCTATGGTTTGTGTTACAAAATAAGTATTTGTGCTTGCAACAGTTGTGTTTATCGTTGGCGCAGCAGCCAAAGGCGTTTCGCCGTTAAACCATTTCAAGTTTGTACCGTTTGCCGATAATGCAGGAGCTACATCACCCACGCAGAATTTCAAATTAGCGTTTGCAACTGTTGGTGCAGGCGTTGAGCAATTTGAAACATTGATTGTAATTTCAACTAACTCACTTTCAACGCCGTCAACAGTATTTGAAACGTAGTAGGTGTAAGTCCCTTCGTTGTTTGTATTTATATTTGTCGGGTAATTTTTCCCCTCGCCAATTTTGTTTTTGTTTTTATCGTACCATGTAATTGTGCCGTTAGCCTCAACTTCTAAAACAGGCGCAGGTTCATTTACCAATATAGTAATGTTTGGATTGTTGATTGTTGGTTTTGCAACCACGCCATTTTTCACAAGAATTGTAATATTATCGCTGTTTGCGCACGCATTTGCATCAATATATGAATATGTTAAAGTTTGTGCGCCAAGTGCCGATTTACTCGGGTCGAAAGTCAAACCAACTACGCCGGTGCTGCCGCTCAATGTTCCGCCAAATGCCGGAACAAGCGTAAGTGAAACTGTTTCGGTTGTTAAAACTTCGGTTTTATTTGCCGAAATTGAAACTGTTGGAAGTGCATTTACAACAATCTCAACGCGAGTTTTGGCACTTTCGCAATTTGTGGTTTGTGTTACAAAATACATTGTTTTATGGGCAACGGCAGTGTTTGGCATTGGTGCGCCAACCAAAGGCATTTCAAAATTGTACCATTTCAAATTTGTGCCGTTGGCTGTTAAAGCTGTCGCCACGTCGCCTACGCAGAATTGCACGCTATTGCTTGCAACTGTTGGTGCAGGTGTGGCACAGGCTGATTGGGTGCAGGTAATTGTAAATACCGATTTCGTTGTACCGTCTTCGGCGGTAACGGTAACTACTAATTTATTGTCATCTTCAAAATTTGTCGGCAAACTTACATCATATTTTGCTCGTTTGTCGGCAAGAATAACCGAAACATCGGTAAGCGAAGGTAATTCTGCGCCTGCCTCAAATTTTATTTCATACGTTTTTTGTGCGTTTGAAAATGCAGGTTGCAATGAGCGATTTGCCACCTCTAACGATAGCACCTCAGCATTTTCATTTGGCTTACCTATTATATATGTCAAAATTTCATCGTTGGGTTTCGACAGTAGCGTGCCTTTTATTGTTGCAGGTTCAGCAGTGTTGGTGGTAGAATTCCACAGTTTAAATTCCAGCAATTCACCGCTATTGGCAGCCAAAAACACATCGCCGCCATGAATAACACTCGACACATAGAGTGCAGAATTGTAACTCACAACCTTTGCAATCATGCGGCATTCGTTGCCCACAAAAGCACCTATATAATCACCTTCTTGCACCACACGAGGAAACGCGGCATTGTACTGATTTATTCTCACTTCGCCAATAAACGCCATGGTTGCCGTATAATCAACTCTATTCCACGTAGGTTGCGCCAATGCAGCAAACGAAATTGCCAAAACGGCACCGATTGTTATAATTTTCTGAAAAAACGAATTCATAATAATATATTGTGTAAAAAAATCCCCGTAAAAAAAATTTGCCCAAATATAATAATAAAAATTAAAACACTTTGCACTTATAAGAAAATTTGAATAGAAAAAACCCTATATGAAAATTTAATTACCAACTTTGACAAAGCATTTCAAAATTATTAGTACTTTTGTGGTCGTTAAAAAATAAAAAAATGCTCAAAAAAATCGTTTTATTATCGTTTGTTATTTGGAGTGGTGTGCTTGTGGCGCAAAAACCAAGCTATACCGAAACACTTATGTCGCGTCCGGTGCAAAAGGAAAATTCGCCGGTAGAGTTTTTGGTGCAACCCGAAGTAAAAGTTGAAAAAACACAAGAACAAACAGTTGAAAAAAAACAAAAACAAATAAAAAGTACCGTTGATGTCAATCAAAATAAATTGATTATCACTACGTTGCTCAGCGAGACTGCCGAGGGAACTGTACGAATAGGTTCCAATTTGAACGATACTATACCAACACAACAGTCCAAAAAGCCCGAAAGTTTGTCGATAAACAATGCCACGTTGGTGGAATATGTTGTAAACGGAGCTGATTATAAAGATATTACCATTGAAAATTCAACTATTTATTCACTTGTAATAATTAACAGTACGGCAAATTTTTTCACAATTAATGGTCCGGTAAATATTAGCAAACTGACAATTAAAAATTCATTTATCAACGATGTGTTTTTTGAAAACGCCATGATAAATGAGTTGCAAATAGAAAATACCGATATAATGACATTTGTAACCGAAAACACTGTTATCAAAAGTCAAAGTATAATTACAACGTCAACTTCTACCAATTCAACCGGTAGACGATAAGGAGAGGTGCTCGAGTGGTTGAAGAGGCACGCCTGGAAAGCGTGTAAACCGCAAGGTTTCGAGGGTTCGAATCTCTTCCTCTCCGCAAAAATAAAAACTCCTGATATAATCTTATTATATCAGGAGTTTTTTATTTGTGATCCGGGCGGGATTCGAACCCACGACCCACAGATTAGAAATCTGTTGCTCTATCCGGCTGAGCTACCGGACCTTTTCAAAAAAGTTGTGCAAAGATAAAATTAATTATTAATTTTTTATCAATTTAGTTCTTTAATTTGTCTATTTCTTCGACTGTCAAACCTGTTGATAATTCAATCACTTTTATTCCAACTCCCAAATCAAGCATATTTTTTGCGACCTCGCTTATCGATTGTGGCGTTTTAAAAGGAACAACAGTTTCTTTCTCTATAAATAATTGGTCTATTAATTCTTCCGTCATATCAATCAGCACTTGCTTGCCGTGTTCGCTATTAAAATTTATCAAACCAAATGTCGATATTTTTCTGTGAAGTATTAAATAATATACTCCTGCAACTATTATTGCAATAATAGGTTTAGCTCCAATTCGCGTTCCTTGTAATTGTTCGTTGAGATAGTTATAGAGTGGTTCGTATTGTAGTTCCCGCATAGCAGACATTTGGCGAGTTGCTTCGCTTTTGTTAAGAAGTCCCCATAAGAGAATTTGCTGCATTATTTCGTTTTTATACAATTCATTTATTAAACCTGTTATTATCTCTTTTAAACTGTTTTTAGGCTCTGTTTTTTTGTTGATTCGAGAAATATCTTTGAGCCAATAATCATACCGACGCAGGTATTTTTCAATTATGTCGTCTAAATTCTCAAAGCGATTGTACAATACCATAGGCTCTACTTGCGCCTCTTCCGACAATTCTACTATGGTAAGATTGTGAAAGCCTTTTTTGATAATCAGTTTTTCAAGTGCAGCCCAAATATCTCTTTCTACTTCAACTTTGGTGCGTCGTCTTCTTCGTGGTTTTTTTGTAATTGTTTCCATTGTTTTAACTTGCTTTTTTAATATTTATTATTGTATTTACATAATTCAGGGTTTGTATCAATTTGTCTAAATGTTGTTTTTCGTGTGAAGCCAAAATACTTACCCGCAATCTGGCATCTTTATTGGTTACAGCCGGATATGTTATGCCTAATGTGTATATGCCTTGCTCTTTCAATATTCTTGTAGCTTCTTTCACTTTATAAGCGTCGCGTACCATTATCGGAAAAATAGGCGACACTGAGTTTCCAATATCAAAACCTTCTTCTATGAGCCGTTTTTTCAAATAATATACGTTGTCCCACAATTTTTGTCTGATAGATTTATCTTTTTTTATCAATTCAAGAGCTTTTAATATAGAGCAAGTAGCTTGCGGAGTAATTGCCGCAGAAAATACCGTTGTGTTTGCATGATACCGCAGATAATTTGCCAAATCTTTCGAGCAGGCAACATAACCGCCAATTGCTCCGAATGATTTACTGAATGTACCTGTAATTATATCTACCTGTCCCAATACGTTGAAGAGTTCTGCCGTACCTCTGCCGTTTTCACCCATAGTTCCCATTCCGTGAGCATCATCGAGAAAAACCAATGTGTTGTATTTTTTGCACAAGGTAATAATTTCGGGCAATGGGGCAATATCGCCATCTTGCGAGTAAACGCCGTCGATAATCAACATTGCCGTTTTGTATTTGTGGCGTTCATTTTTGAGGGCAATTTCAAGGTACTCCAAATTGTTGTGTCCGACTCTCTTTACATTTGTTTTATGCAGTCCGTCAATTGCACTTGTATGTATTTGAAAATCAACAAATGCAATGTCGTCTTTTCCAAGCATAGCATTGAGTACACCCACATTGGAACCAAAGCCGGAAGAAAAAATTAAAGCATCTTCCTGCCCTGTAAAATCTGCAATTTCTTGTTCCAACTGTTTGTGAATGTCCAAATAACCACCAATAATAGGAGCGGCACACGCACCTGTTCCGTATTCCATCACAGCTTTAATACCGGCTTCTTTTGTTTCGGGGCGTTGCGACATTCCTAAATAATCGTTGGAAATGAAAGAAATTACGTTCCACATTTTGCCATTCCGGCTGTCGTACAATATCATTTCGGGCTTTACGGCGGTTTGCGCTTCCAACCAATAAATGGCGTGGTCGTTTTCGTCGGATTGAGTAATCCATTTTTTAAATTGTGTAGCTCTGTCCATTGCATCTGTTTGTAGAGTTTGCAATGTAAAATCTTTTAGGGTGTAGGTTTCTGTTTTAGGGTTTTTCATTGGTGTGGTTACAATTAAAATTTTCACTTTATAATAATTTTTAATTGTGAGTTTTTCTAATTGTGAGTTAATTTTACAAAGATATAATAAAAATATATTGAATGCAATAAAAATTGCTCACATTTTTTGATAAAATGTTTTGTAAAACATCTTATTTGGCACATTTTTAGCTTGTAAAACACTTACTATCAGTGGTTTAACAATTTAACATTTTATTGTATTTTTATTTGAAAAAACTTTTAAAAAAGCGAGGCAGCAGCTCGTTAGAAAATTTGTGTACATTTGCAACGACAGTTGTAAGAACAATTTAGCATAATGAACATTACCAAAAATTTTAACTTCGTTGAGGGCTTCGCCGTTCGCCCCAACGCATTCTACACCCTCACCCTCATTTTTATCATTTACCTGCTCGACTACGCCGACCGCAAAGTAATGTCGGCGTTGTTTCCGTTTATTCAGGCAGAATGGGGCATAAGCGATGCGCAGTGTGGAATGTTGAATGGCATAGTTTCGCTTATGATTGCCGTTTTTGTTATTCCCATGTCGATACTTGTGGACAGGTGGAGTCGCAAAAAAATGATTTCGCTGATGGTTTTTGTGTGGAGTATTGCCACGCTTTTGTGTGCTTTTGCCGACAATTACACACAACTGCTCATTTTCCGCGCGCTTACCGGGCTTGGCGAAGCTGCCTACGCTCCGGCAGCAATAGCTCTGTTGTCGAAAATATTTCCCACAAAATACCGAGCAACATATATAGGAATTTACGATGCGGCATCGCCCATTGGTGCAGGTATTGGCATTATGCTTGGCGGTTATATCGGTACGGTATACGGTTGGCAGCACGCTTTTGGTATTCTTGCCATTCCGGGACTTTTGTTTTCGTTCCTGTTTTTGTTTGTCAATGACTATGCAACTATACAAACGCAGGTAAAAACGGTACGCGAAACAATTCACTCAATAGTGCAAACGGTAATTTCGCTGTGCAAAATAAAAGTTCTGTGGATTTTGTATGTGGCGTATGGTTTATGTATAGGCGTGAGTGCCTGCATTTTAGATTGGATTCCGTCGTTCCTGCATCGTGTGCATGGATTGAACGAGAAAGAAGCCGGTTTGGCATCGGGTATTATTGCCGTGAGTGTGTTAATTGGCGCACCAAGCGGCGGTTTTTTTGCCGACCGGTGGAGCAAACGGCAAAAACACGCAAAAATGTACGTGTCGGCTTTCAGTACTCTGCTTTCGGCGGTATTTTTATTTTGCGCCGTGCAAAGCACCACGCTTACAAGCACAATGATATTTTTAGGCTTGTTTGGCGTATGCACCGTAGCATTTTTGGCACCGGTTACAAGTATTATTCAAGAAATTGTGGCAACAAATGTTCGCGCGCTTGCATTTGGAATTAATGTTATGATAATGAACACTATGGGAGCTTTTGCAATGCCGGTTTTGATTGGAAAAATTTCTGACCGGTATGATTTGCAAATTGCACTGAGTTTGTTGCCGGTTGTGGCTGTTGTGGCTGCGGTGTTGTTTTGGCGGAGTCGGAAGATGATACGTTAAGGTTTTATTGGGATTTAAACATAGAATTCCGCTCGTTGTATGTAGTGCATTTTCCTATTAGCCTTTAAATATTTTTTCTAACAAAGTTCTCAAATCATCTCTTACTGTTTCATATTCAGGTAGTTTCCCGCTTTCTATTTGGTGTTCCAAACTATTTTTCCAAGCGGATTTTAGGACTTTGTCGTTGTTTTCATTAATTAATTGTCCAACTCCCAAAAATTGTAGATTTTTATACTCAATTTTCTTGTAAAAACCTTTTACAACTTCTTGCCAATCAATGTTTTCAATGTTTTTGCTCAAATACCAAATGTCAAAATAATCTCTCGGTGCGGTGTAAGAACGCTGTATTAACGCTCTAATTTTCTCCGAAAGCACTTCGCTAATGCTGTAAATCGGAATATTTTGTGCATTTTCGGTAAGTTTGTCGCTGTAATTGTGAATGATATTGGCAATTTCGGGTGCAAATATCAATTTTTCGTACAAAATTATCTCAATTTTTATACTTGTCTGCCAACGATTTGGTTCGGTCGGTTGCTGATTTTTGCTGTGGTCTGCGCCCCAAAATTTGATTTTAGCACAATATCCTGTTATTTGATTGTTAAACTGCAAATTTTCAAGTGATTGAATATGCAAAAGCATTTCAGTTCGCTTTGTTACCAACTCAACAATCTTTTTCAACATTTTCATATCAAGCACAAAATTTTCGTTTGTGGCTGTAAAATCAAGGTCTTCCGAAAATCTGTAATCGGGGAAACGGCACTTTTTCAAACAAGTTCCACCTTTGAAAATTAGATTATTACGACATTCGGGTATTGTGTAAATTGCGTCAATGAAATGCCCCAAAACCCAATCTTTGTCAATTGTTGTTGTGCGGACTTTTTGCTCTTGCGCTAATCTGTTTATTTCGTTTTTACTAATCATATCAATATTGATTTTGTACAATTCCCAAAATATTTTCTTTCGACAAATTCATTCGCAAATACCAATCGTTGTTCGTTTCGCCTGCGTTTTCTCCGAAAGTATCAAACAAATTGTAACTACGATTTACTTTCGACTGTGCAAATTTTATAAAACCGCTTAAATTTTTCTTTTCAAAAAGTTCTGCCAAAAATCCAAGTCGTTTGATAACAGCGATATTATTAACGGCACTACAATAATCGGTCAATTTTTTAGCGTTTAAATTTGCATTGTAAAAAGCACGAATTAACTCCGCAAAACCACCACTGTATTGCGGTAAATCGAAACAATCAATAATCGTTTTTTCAATATCTGTAATTGGAAATTTGTAATTTCCATAACCATTAGAAACAATTCCTATTCTTTTATTTGGGTGAATTTTAATAAATTGATAAGTAGTTCCTGCAAATTCCACCTCTTTTTTGAGTTGAGTAGTTTGAATGAAAATTTTGTTTGGGAATTGTTCAGTAAGTCCGTGTAAATTCAATGCCGACCAATAAGCAACAGCACTTTCTTTGGCAAGAAAAATGCCGATTACATTTTCGTCTCGAAAATTTGCACGACAATATTTCCCTCGTTCAATGCGAGATAAAAATCCTTTAACAACAAGATTTTCGACAATTTCATTGATTTTACGATTGTCTAAATCAAGCGTACTTTTCAAATTTTGAATTTCAAAAATCTGAATTTCTTCTTCTTCAAGATATTTTACAAAATCGTTTTGTGTCATTTTTTATTATTTCAAAACCGCTTTTTTAGCGGTTATATTAAATTGAAATACAAAAGTACACTTTTATTTTGAATTGATAAAATTTATTTTCTGATTATATTTCTTTTTCCATACATAATGTTCAATATTCACTTCTAAAAACATTTCTTTCCCGATACCTTTTCTTCATTGTAAACCAAAATAAGCCTTCATTTTTTAAACTGCAATTATCACAATAAAAAAATAAGCCTCGATAAAAAGGCTTATTTGAAGTGGTATTTTTGCTATTTAAACAAAATTTTGCCGGTTGTGCAACGGCTACGCTCGTTAGCAGCAGTTTTATTTGTTTCACTTTTTAATTCCATATTTTAATTGTTCGCTTGTTAGCCTTCTGTATGAGTTATATACATATTCGTCAAAATCTACGGGGAAATCAATCAGACAATGGATTTGTTCAAAATTATTATTATCCCACTTTTTCAGCAAAATTTTATTATAAGAAATATGCGTAACAAAATCTATTAAACATTGTGGAACACTTTCTTCAATTATTAGATAAGCCTTATTTATTATTATCTTTTCTATTTCCAAATTGTTTTTATGAAAAACTTCTTTAACCCAAATAATCCACTCCAACTTCTCTTGCTCTGATAAAGGATTCTGTAAATCAGGGTCATCTTCTTTTTTTAAAACTTTAAGGAGTGTTTCGTATGAAGTTTTGCCAACCATTGAAAGTATATACAACGGTCCATAGAAATTTTCAAGTCTTTCATTTATAAGTTTTAGATTATTATTATGTCTCTGGACATTTAGTTCATAAAAGTATTTAAATAAATAACTTGTAATGGCTAATAAAATAGTAACTGCCAATGAAATTAATGCAATAGTTGTAGAACCCATATTTTATCCGTTTTTTAAAATTACTGTTTACAATTTATTTTATGTTTTCGCTGTCTGTCTTGTCTGCTATTTTTTAAAAATTCTATCAATTTGTATTTTCCAATTCTTGTGCGCTGTCCGCCAAAATTGCTGCTAACGACTAAACACACGCAATAATACAACTTTTTTCAAAAAATCCCAAGAACTCTCATTGAAAAAATCTCTCGTTCCAAGTCAATTATTAACCATTAATCATTAACCTCTAATCATTAAATTTGTATTTTTGTGTTTTACATTTCTTTAATCAATGCAAACAAACTTTTTCCTATCACAAGTAGCCGCCGATTTTATAAAAAAAACGCAGGGCGATTTCACGAAAACCTTAGTGCTTTTTCCCAACAAACGTGCCGCAGTATTTTTCAATCAAGCTCTGTATCAGCAGCTTGGAAAGACGTTTTTTGCGCCCACATATAGCACTATTAGTGAATTTGTGAGCCGTAATTCCGGGTTGCGAATTGCCGATGAATTGACTTTGTTGGCATATTTATATCGTGCATATTCAACGGTTTTTTACCGCAACAATCCCGCCGAAACACCAGAAAATTTCGACGAATTTTACACATGGGGCAAAATTATTCTTCACGATTTCGACGATATTGATAAAAATTTGGCAAATGCACGGCAATTATTTCAAAACATAGAAGATTATCAGGCAATTGAGGCGCAATTTGATTTTTTAACCGACGAACAAAAACGGATTTTAAGTGATTTTTTTGCTGCTTGCAAACTCAATAAATCGGAACCAACCAAACGGTTTACGCAAATTTGGAATTCGCTTGCCGAAATTTACGAACGGTTTAAAAGCGATTTGCAAAACGATAATTTGGCATATTCGGGAATGTTGTATCGCAGTGTCGTTTCGACTCCGCTCAACGACCGACCGGTGGCTGAGCGTAGTCGAAGCCTTTCGCTTGAAAAATATTCGGCAATTGCCATTGTGGGGTTCAATGTGCTCAATAAAGTTGAGCAGCAACTTTTCGATACCGTTCGCCACCGGCAGCATACCCTGTTTTATTGGGATTACGACCTCTATTATTACAACAATCCGGCGATGGAAGCAGGGCTTTTTAGCCGTGAAAATTTGCAGCGTTTTCCGCAAGCAGCGGGTTTTGCGTTCAACAATACGCGTTTTTTCAATCCGGCGCAACAGGTGCATATAATTTCGGCGGCATCGGAACATGCGCAAATTGGGTATATACAAACGTGGCTGCAAGAGATTGAAAATGAGTGTAATTCGCTTTCGGAAATTGCCATTGTGTTGGGCAACGAAACGCTGTTACCTGCCGTACTTGCGAGTTTACCTGCCGAAATTCATTCTATTCCCACGAAGGTAAATATTACTATGGGTTATCCGTTTTCGGCAACGAGTTTGTACGAACTGTTGCAGAATTTTCTTGATGTACAGCATTATATATGGAAACAAAAACCCACAGAATTGCGTTTGCAAAAAATTCTACCATTGTTGGAACACCCGTATTTTCAATTTTTGCCGAAAAAATATCACGAAAAAGTGCGCACTTTCAAAAAAGACCGTCAATATTTTGTAAGTGCCGATGATTTTGCGGAATTTGAAATTGCACAATTTCTAAAACCGGCAAAAACACCAGAACAACTTTTGCGCAGTATGTTACAATTATTGCAACTTACGGCACAAGGAAATGCTTCGACTACGCTGGTTGCTGAGCGAAGTCGAAGTATCAGTAACCGACACACAAGCATCGACACGGTTTTAAGCGAAAGCATTTATCGTGCCTACTCCGCCATAAATCGCTTAATTGATATTACTCAAAGTGAGATTATTGCGATTGATTTTACTTTACTGAAACAACTAATAAGTAAGGAGTTGCAAAACCTAAAAATTCCTTTTGAGGGCGACCCTGTGAACGGAATACAAATAATGGGTGTGTTGGAAACCCGTAATCTCGACTTCAAGCACGTGCTTGTGCTTTCTGCGTCCGACGATTTTTTTCCGAACGTTTCGAGCGAAAGTTCGTTTATTCCACATTCCATTCGCAAAGCCTATTCGCTCAACACTATCGACCGAAAAATTGCGGTGTTTGCTTATTATTTTTATCGACTTTTTCATTGCGCTCACAGCATTCATTGCACTTACAATAACAATACTGCTGCTACCAAAAAGAAAGAATTGAGCCGCTTTTTGCAGCAAATTCGAGTAGAATCGGGCAAAAATATTCACTATAAAAATTTACATTTGCAAATGCAGGCGCAAAAATTGCCGAATACAACCGGCACAATTGCGCTCACGGCGGAACACCGGAAAATAATCCTTGAAAGGGAATTTTTGTCGCCCTCGGCGTTCAACTCCTATTTGGATTGTCAATTTCAATTTTATTGCAAATATGTGGCAGATTTGAAAACGCCCGATATGTACAGCGATGATATGCGTGCAAACGATTTCGGCAATATTTTTCACGACAGTGCCAAAGAAATGTACGATAAAATTGGAAAAACAGGTAGCAACAAACCGGTGGAAAAATCTGATATTGAGCAATTTATGAAAAATTCACAGCTTGTAGATGAAATTGTGCAACAGCAATATCGAAAAAAATTACTCAATTCCGAAAATTCGCAAAAACAGACGGAATTAAACGAATTGCAAAAAATTCATATACAGGTTGTGAAACGCTACATTGAAAATTTGTTGTATATGGATTACGATTACGCGCCATTTTATATGCTTGGCACCGAAAAACACATACAAAAAGACCTGCAATTTGCAAGCGCAGAAGGCGAAATCACAATCCCCATAGGCGGCAATATCGACCGCATGGATTTGAAAAACGGCGTGCTGCGCATAGTGGATTACAAAACCGGCGGCAGCGATAAACCCGAAAAACACAATTGCAATTTCGACGATTTGTTTACCGCCGATGCCAAAAACGAAAAAAAACGCAATGGCTATGTGTTTCAAACCTTGCTGTATTCGTGGTTGGCACACAATAATATTGCACTGCCCGCCGGCGAGGCTGTGCGTACAATTGAGCCGTATTTGCTCTACATTCACAAAGTGCGTTTTGAAAACGAAAAATGCACTTACCAATCGCCTATACACATTGAAAAAACGCCTTTGCACAATTATATAGAGCAAGTGCACGAGGAATTTGACAATCGTTTTCACGCCTTGTTGCAGCAATTATTCAACACGCCGGATAGTTGTTTTTGCCGCCGCAAATTTGAAGATAATTGCAAATATTGTGATTTTAAGGTTTTGTGCGAATGAAATTCATAGAACACTAATGACACGGATAACGCGGATGTTCGCAGATAAATATAAAATCCGTGAAAACCCCGAAGGGCTCAACGAAGTTAATCCGCGTCATCTGCGTTATCCGTGTTCAAAAAATTAGAACCATACAAATAGTTTAAACTCAACAAACTACATCAAAAACAAAAAAATATCTCAAAAAAACGCCAAAACATATTGCGTGCTATAAAAAAAACTGTATCTTTGCAACGCTTTTTTAAAAAGCAAGTTCTTTTACACAGAAAAATGCCGAATTAGCTCAGTTGGCCAGAGCACGTGATTTGTAATCTCGGGGTCCTCAGTTCGAATCTGAGATTCGGCTCTTTTTTCATTTATTAGGGCAATTACCAGAGTGGCCAAATGGGGCAGACTGTAAATCTGCTGGCGTACGCCTTCGGTGGTTCGAATCCATCATTGCCCACTTTTTTTACCAACACTTGCGGGAGTAGCTCAGTTGGTAGAGCATCAGCCTTCCAAGCTGAGGGTCGCGGGTTCGAGTCTCGTCTCCCGCTCACTTTCTTAAAGTGAGTTTCTGAAAAAGAAACACAAAAAAGTAAAAATCCTCCGAATTATTGATTCGGAGGATTTTTTTTGATATATTGCGTTGATTTGTTAACCTATAAATAAAAAGAATGCGAAAAATAATTGTATCGTTGTTATGCAGCATGGCGGCGTTTGGTTTTTCTACTGCGAGCAATATCATTGCAATAGTGCCGCCTACGGTAGAAGTAACAGACTCATTAAAAACACACGCCGGTTTACAAAATGTACCGGAAGCTGATTTTACGAAAAAATTAGAAAATGTACAATTTTCAACAGAAGAAACAATAGATGAGTTTATATCTTGGGCTAACGAAAATAGACTTTCGAATCTCACAAAAACAGATTTAGAGAATATTTTAAAACTTTTGGATAATAACATTGACTTTGCAAAAAAAGTAGCATTATCAACAAAAGAAATCCAACAAGCTGTTACACCGGCAGAATTGGCAGTAAAACTGAATTTACCGGCAAATCCCACAGCCGGCAGCCTCACACTTTACGAAGCACGAGTGTGGTATTCGTGGCAAAAAGCCACTATCAAAGATATGCTTGATAAAACAAAATCGTTGGAAGAACAGGCTATACAAGCATTTACTATGCGAAATGAAATTAAAACAACGACAAGAGATATAATGAAAGATAGAGATATAGCGGATTTTCTTAATAAAAGCGAGCCAAATAAAACTTGGGAAGATATTGTAACAAATACAACGGTAAATAAAGGTCTTTCCGGCAATGCCGTATGGGAAGAAATTATTGAAAGTTCAATGAGAGGACGTGCTGCCGTAGATACTATTTTTCAAATACCCATAAAAAAATAAATCTTATACGTATGTTTGTTCATGAAGATATTATTACTTTTGTATTGGACGGAAATTCAGATAACTATCAGTCGTTTGATATAGCAGTACAATATTTTAGAGAAAATTTTACAATCGTTGAAAAAAAATATTATCCTCCTTTTTGGTTTAGCGGATTGATGGATTGTATTGTAGATGATATTTCTATAAAATTATCTTTTGACGATATGTTTGGAACGGATTTATCTATAAGTAAAAATCTTTCAAAAGCTGAAATATCTAAAGTAACTCAATGGTGCGATGATATTTGTAAAATATTGGAACAAAAACAAGAGATATTTTAGTGCTAAAAAAATCAAACAAATTGTATTATCTTGCGTAATTATTAACTCAAACTGAAAACATGAAAAATCCAGCAGAAATAATTGGAAATTTGATTGACGGACAAAGCGTTAGCTTTATAAGTTCTGTCGATGAATATGGTTTTCCGAACACAAAGGCAATGTTAGCGCCTGTGAAACGGGAAGGTATTAAAACAATGTATTGGCACACCAATAGTCCGTCGATGAGAGTAAAGCAATACCGGAACAATCCGAAAGCGTGCGTTTATTTTTGCGACCAACAGTCTTTTCAAGGAGTAATGTTAAAAGGCTCAATGGAAGTTGTAGATGATATTGCAGTTAAAAAAGAAATCTGGCAAGACGGATTTTCTATGTATTATCATGGCGGAATGGACGGCGGTGATTTTATAATTTTGAAATTTACCGCAGAAACAGGACGGTATTACGGTAATTTTCATTCGGAAGATTTTGAAATTAAATAAAAATTAATGAGTATGATAAAGAAATCGTTATTGATTTGGCTCTCAATTATTCCTCTCGCTATTTTGAATGGCGCATTGCGGCAGGAAATTTTGTCGCCTTGGCTCGGAGAATCTATCGCTCGACCACTGAGTGGAGTTATTCTTTGCTTGCTGATTTTTATAGTTTCGTGGATTTTTATTCCCCGAATTGGAAAAGGCGACCAAAAAACATATTGGAAAATAGGTGTTGTATGGATTGCCTCAACAATAGTTTTTGAAACAATTTTAGGCTTGGCAATGGGAAATACTTGTGCAGAATTAATACAAGCGTATGATATTACGACGGGTAATATTTGGCTTTTGGTGGTTTTGTTTATAGGAGTAGTGCCTTGGTTGGTAGTAAAAAGGAAAAAATTAATCTAAAAAATGTATAAATATGAAATTCAGTAATGTACGATTGTTAGTCAAAGACTACAAAAAATGTTTCGAGTTTTACACTCAAAAACTCGGTTTGGAAGCGGCTTGGGATTTGGAAGGTTGCTATGCAAGTTTCAAAGTAGCCGAAGGAATTGAAGGTTTTGCAATGTTTATGTCCGACCTTATGGCACCGGTGGTGGGCAATGAAGTAGAGCCACAACCGGTAGGCTATCGTGAAAAATCAATGGTTTCGTTTGAAGTCGAAAATGTTGACGAAGCTTACAAAGCACTTTTGGCAAAAGGCGTTGTGTTCATTAACGAACCAACCGATATGCCTGCTTGGGGAATGAGAACAGTACATTTGTACGACCCTGAAGAAAATTTGATAGAGCTTTTTACTCCACTTGTATGACGACAAAACAAAAGGCTGAAAAACTATACAAAAAAGTTAATACTTTTATACTAACCTGCGTAGGAACAGACGGTTATCCACTTACAAAAGCAGTACTTCCCTGCAAATACAGAGAGACGATAAACGAAATGTATTTTTGTACAAATACATCATCAAAGTTTGCCAATGAAATAAGCAAAAACCCAAAATCAAACGTTTATTTCTATAGCCGCATATTGATTTGGAAAGGCTGTATGCTTAAAGGAAAAATGGAAATTGTTTCCGACCTTACCGTCAAGAAAAAATATTGGCAGAATAAATTCAAGAACGCATATCCCGAAAAATCATATACAGACCCTGATTTTTGCGTACTTCGATTTATTCCCGAAGCAGGAAGATTTTATTCGTGGTATAAACCTGAGGATTTTGACATCTAATGAAAATAGAAAAAATTACATCAAACAAAAAACAATTCCTTGATTTACTGTTGTTAGCCGACGAACAGGAAAACATGATTGACAAATATTTGGAACATGGTGATTTGTTTACTTTATGTGATGGTTCGACTACGCTCACCAACCATGATTTGAAAAGCGTTTGTGTTGTAGTTCCAATAGATAGCGAAACTTGCGAACTGAAAAACATAGCGACATACGAAAAATATCAAGGTAAAGGTTACGGCAAAGCATTGATGCAATTTGTTTGTGATTTCTATAAAAATGACTACAAAACAATGCTTGTAGGAACAGGCGAAATTCCGTGGATTTTGTCGTTTTATGAAGGTTGCGGATTTGAAAAATCACATCGTGTAAAGAAATTTTTTACAGATAATTATGAACAGCCAATGTTCGAAGGGGAAATACAGCTTGTTGATATGATTTATTTAAAAAAAGATTTGTATCTTTGCACTAACTAAAAACAATTTATGTTTACGACTTCAAATACTGAGCTGGTGTAGCAGCAATCTGTATCGTTTTTACAGATTGCGCCTATTCCGTTTGTTCTCGAATAATTCTTTTCGAGAGCGTTTTTTTCTATTTATATAACCACCCCTAAATCCCCTAAAGGGGACTTTGCCTGCCGGTAGCAGGAAAGCCCCCTTTAGGGGGTTGGGGGTAAAAACATACAGTAATGAATAATGTAAAAATCAGACAAATACAACCACAGGAATACCCTGTTTTAGAAGACTTTTTGTATAACGCAATTTTTCTGCCACCCGGCGCAGAGCCGGTGCCGAGAGAAATAATTTTTGAACCGGAAATTTACATATATGTAAAAGATTTCGGTGGAAAAGACGATTGCGGCGTAGTAGCCGAAATGGACGGAAAAATTGTAGGCGCAGCGTGGACGCGCATCATTCCGGCATACGGACACGCGGTTGCTGATACTTCGACTACGCTCAGTAACCAGCGCAGTCGAAGTATGGACAACCAAACGCCCGAACTCGCAATCTCCGTTTTGCCCGAGTGGCGCGGCAAATCAATCGGAACGCAGATGATGAACTACCTTTTCTATCAACTTCGCAAATATGGTTACAAACAAACTTCGCTTTCGGTGCAAAAAAACAATCCGGCAGTGCGGTTTTATGAACGTTTGGGCTACGAAATTACCGGTGAAAAGTTAGACCACGCCGGTAATGAGGATTATTTGATGATTAAAAATTTGCAAAATGAGAACGTAGAAGACCAAACGATTTATGAATTTGATATGAATCTCATTTGTGAATATTATTCAAACGTGGAGCGGCAAGGTCCCGGAAGCACCGAAGTAACGCTTAAAGCACTGAGTTTTATCGACAATTTGACCGAAAAATCCCGAATTGCCGATATTGGTTGCGGCACGGGCGGTCAAACAATGACTTTGGCACACAATGCACAGGGGCACATTACCGGCTTAGACTTTTTTCCCGATTTTATTGAAATTTTCAATCAAAATGCCCAAAAACAAAATCTGCAAAACAGAGTGAAAGGTATTGTCGGCAATATGGAAAATCTTCCGTTTGGCGACGAAGAATTTGACTTAATTTGGTCGGAAGGAGCGATTTATAACATCGGGTTTGAGCGTGGATTGAATGAATGGCGGAAATTTTTGAAAATGGGCGGCTACATTGCCGTTTCGGAAGCATCGTGGTTTACCGAAAAGCGACCTGCCGAAATTGAGAAATTTTGGCACAATGCCTACCCCGAAATTGATACTATTCCAAACAAAGTTGCACAAATGCAAAAAGCCGGTTACGTTCCCGTTGCTACGTTTATTTTGCCCGAAACATGTTGGACTGATAATTTTTACGTTCCGCTAATTCCGGTGCAGGAAGCATTTTTGAAAAAATATGCCGGAAACAAAGCGGTAGAAGATTTTATTGCTTTGGAACGGTATGAGGTGGGGCTGTATGAAAAGTATAAGGCTTATTATGGGTATGTGTTTTATATTGGGCGGAAGGTTTAGAGAATTAACTAAATCATGAATTTGAAAACCTTTTGTGTGTGATTTTTTTACATGCGAGAGGTTTTTTTAATTTCAGCGATACACGTATTAATTAATTTACAATTTACAATTTACAATTTGTAATTAAATTGTACTTTTGCTCTCGCAAAAAAACAACAAACAAAAATATATGAAACTTGTGTTATGCAAGTTCCATTTGACCTTTGAAAAAACAATATAAAAATTAACAAATGAAATCAAAGTTAGAATACATTTGGTTAGATGGCGCAAAACCAACACAATGTTTGCGCAGCAAAACCCGAATACAGGAAAATTTTAGCGGTAATTTAGAAGATTGTCCAATGTGGACTTTTGACGGTTCTTCGACCCAACAGGCAGAAGGCGGCATGTCGGAATGTTTGCTCAAACCGGTATTTATCTGTCCCGACCCCGATAGAATACAGGCATATTTGGTAATGTGCGAAGTGTTAAACGCCGACGGAACGCCAAATTCCACCAACGCTCGTGCCACCATTGATTCCGACGACGAGGATTTTTGGTTTGGCTACGAACAGGAATATTTCTTATGTGATATGGAAACGAATTTGCCTTTGGGTTTTCCAAAAAATGGTTTCCCGAAGCGTCCGCAGGGACCGTACTATTGCGGTGTAGGCTCACACATTGCATTTGGTCGCCATATTGTGGAAGAGCATTTTGACTTGTGTTTAGAGGCTGGTTTGAATATTGAAGGCATCAACGCCGAAGTTGCCGTGGGGCAATGGGAGTATCAAATATTTGCCAAAGGCGCAAAACGTGCTGCCGACGAAATTTGGCTTTCGCGCTATTTGATGGAACGTACCTGCGAAAAACACGGTGTGTACGTAGAATGGCACCCAAAACCACTCGGCAAACACGCTGATTGGAACGGCTC
>WQTX01000019.1 GCA_009786075.1 Bacteroidota bacterium
CAATCCCTGCCAAATCACACTATCGCAAATACGCGCCGAGGGTTTTTCTTCAAAAATTCCAAAAACCGTAGAGCCACTTCCGCTCATGGCGGCGTAGATTGCGCCGGCGGCATACATATCATTTTTGAATTTTTCAATTGCAGGGTGTAATGCAAAAACCGATTGTTCAAAATCATTTTCTACCACTCCCTGCCAATTGCGAGGATTGAAATTTATTTCTTGAAACAATGATTTTTCCCGTTTGTAAGGTTTTACGCCTGCGTATGCCTGTGCTGTGCTTACGTGAATTTGAGGATTTGCCAACACAATATAATAACCGTTTAAATCAATTGAGGTAGGAGTAAAAATTTCACCGCGTCCGGCAACAAATTTCGGTTGATTTTGTATAAAAAACGGGCAATCGCTGCCAAGTTGCAAAGCCAATTCTTCTAATTTGGGGGTAGCAATATTCAAGTTAAAATACTCATTCAAAGCAGTAAGCACAAAAGCAGCATCGGCAGAGCCCCCGCCCAAACCTGCGCCAAAAGGTATAACTTTGTGCAAATGAATACGCACCGGCGCAATGTTGTAATGTTCGTTCATCAATTGCCACGCTTTTACGCAAAGGTTTTTTTCCATAGGCGCATCAATGTGCAAACCGGTATTTTCAAATGTCAATTCTTTCGCTTCGCCTATTTCCAAACAATCGTACAGACCTTTTACGGGGTAAAACAATGATTCTAAATTGTGATAGCCGTCGGGGCGTTTTTCGGTAATTCGTAAACCTATATTTATTTTTGTGTTGGGGAAAGTGAGCATAATTTTAAGTTTTAAGTTTTTTTAGAACACGGATGATGCGGATAACGCAGATTATCACGGATTTTTATTCGTCAATAATTCTATAAATTGCAAAAGTGTTTTATCTGTGTAAATCCGCGTCATCTGTGTTATCCGTGTTCTTTTAAAATTAATTTCCAAACCGATAAGGGCACACCTTACGGCATAAAAAACAGTTTAATTCCCATGTGCGATTTACCATTTTCCAACAGTGCTTATTACATTCTTTTGCCCCGAATGAATCGGGATTTTCCAATGCTTTTGAAGGACACATTTCAACGCATTTGTTGCAATTTTCACACATTGTGTAGTCTGCTTTTTCATCGGGTACAAGGTCTGCATCGGTAAGCACTGCGCTGAACCAAAGCAAATTGCCGTGTTCGGGATTTGTAAGCAAATAATTTCTGCCGATAACGCCAAGTCCTGCCAATTCTGCGGCGTGTTTCAAAGAGATATGTCCGAAGAATTTACCGTTCACATATTTACCGGCTATGCCGCCTATTGCCTCTGTTTTATAACCTTTTGCTTTGATTTGTTTTGCCGTTTCTTTCGCCACAGCGTCCATTTTTTTCAACATTCCGTTGCGAATTTCCGTATATTCCGATAAATTTACAGATAAAGCTTCTTGCGGAAATGGCGTACCAAGAACAACAACAGAGAGGCAACCTTCAAGCCTGTCGGAAGGTTTAAATCCGTCGGGCGCAAGCGTGAAATCTTTGGCAGCGGCTATGCCTGCTACTGTTGCTCCTGCGTTTCGGGCGAGTTCTTTTACTGTTTCGGTGGTCATTTTTATTTTTTTTAGTCCTTTAATTTTCGAGGGATTTTCTTTTTTCTGTATCGGCACAAGTTACAAACTTGCGCCAGACGGGGATATACAATAAATCTAAATAATCAAGATATATTTTAATTATTTGTTGTTAAATATTGTGTGCCATTTTTTTACTCCGAGAAGCTGCATTTATGGGTTGAACCTATCTACTTTTGTTATATTTAATCTGAATGGCGTGTAAATATAAGGTGTTGCCTCTAAAAAACCACCTACTAAAAAATTTAATTTTTCTTCTGCCGTTCCTACAAGAGTACAATAGATTGTATGCTCTCCCTCGTATCCATGTACAAGTTTATATGCGTCCCCTATTTTATCAATATTTTTTTTCAAAAATTCTCGCTTTGATTTAGAACATTCATAAATAAAAAGGTTGCATCCTGTTGCAAAATAAATATCAATTTCTCCATCTTTCAACGTCATATCTGCAAATTGAAGTTTTGGAAAATTTTCTTGTATATTTAAACTATCCACACTTTTTTTTCCTGTCCCATTTCTGCGCCCTCTGTCAAGTTTATAAATAGTAAGTGTTTTTGAAACATTCCAATCGGGAACAATAAACATTATGTAATCGTAGTCAAGATAAAGTTTAAACAATAAATCTTGTGGAATTTCATTTGTTACGCTGGTATTGAAAAAAACAATAGGAACTTTTATATCCGAAGGAATTGACACATCAATAAGCATTCTTGTTCCAAGTTTTGTAATATTTTTATCTTCGATTTTTATAACATTCATAAAAACCGTATCAGAAATATTTTGCGCAGAACAAATAAATATTCCGCAAAAAAGAGACAATAGTATTATTGAAACTCGTTTCATTATTTGATTTTTTCTTTGTATTTTATTTCACAACTCCAACCCCAATTTCTCCCTCAAACTCTCCACCGCCGGATTTTTTTGCGCCAAATAATCAAAACTTTCATGTGCGCCATATATTTTTTTCTCAACAACCACTTCGGGAACAGAAATTTGCAGCGAAAATGTAACGCCTAATTTTTCTCTAAAAAAGCGAATAATTGCAGGCTGAATTTTTTGCTCAAATGGTGTTTGCTGCGATTGTGCTTGCAACACACATTGTAATTCGTTGGCAGTGAGCAAGGTAAGTGTAACATTGTTTGCAATAACTTGCAATTGCATATCGCCGGCAAATTGCTGTTTACATTCAGCCCATACCGTATCAATATCTGCTTGATTTATTGTGCGTTGCGGTTGAGGTGTGGGTTGAGGTGCGGGTTGCGGTATGGGTTGCGGTGCAGGTTCGGGAGTAATTGCCGGTTGCGGCGCAGTTTTTTCGTAAACCGCCGCAGGTTCGGCAACTGCGCTAACTGTCTGCGCAACTTCCCGTTGCAAATCTTTGAACGATTTAGTGGTGGTTTGGTATTTTTGTGCCGCCGCTGTTGTATTTTGTTGCGGTGTTGGCGCAGTTTGTGCGCTTACTTGCGCCGTTTCTACGTCAGGGCTTTTTTTTTTAAATATGTTGCTGATGTGCAACAACGCTAATTCTACGTGCAGACGTTTATTATTCGATTGTTTGTATTTTTCGTCGAACCGGCTTGCAAAATCCATTGCTTTGTACAAAAAATCAACCGTACAATTTTGCGCTTGCTGCAAATACCGTTCTCGAATAGCATCGCCCACTTCGAGCAACTGCACGGTTTGCGGGTCTTTGCTCACAAGCACATTGCGGAAATGCGCCGTCAAACCCGAAAGAAAATTATTTCCCTCAAAACCTTTATCTAAAATTTGGTCGTAAATAAGCAATGCCTCAACGTAATTTTCGTTCAAACAACTATCGGTAAGTTTGAAAAAATACTCATAATCAAGCACATTCAAATTTTCAATAGTGCTTTGATAGGTTATATTCCGGTTTGAAAAACTTGCAACCTGGTCGAAAATTGAAAGCGCATCGCGCAAACCGCCGTCAGCTTTGAGCGCAATTACGTTCAATGCCTCACGTTCGGCAGGAATATTTTCTTGCGATGCAACCGAAGCCAAATGCTCAACCATATCTTCAACCCGTATGCGCTGAAAATCAAATATTTGGCAGCGCGATAAAATTGTAGGTAGAATTTTATGTTTTTCGGTGGTAGCCAATATAAAAATTGCGTGTTTCGGCGGCTCTTCCAAAGTTTTTAGAAAAGCGTTGAATGCCGCCGTTGAAAGCATGTGCACCTCGTCGATTATATAAATGCTGTATTTGCCGATTTGCGGCGATATGCGTACTTGGTCTATCAGCGTGCGAATGTCTTCCACCGAGTTGTTCGACGCCGCATCTAATTCATGAATATTGAACGATGCCGATTCGTTGAACGACCGGCACGATTCACATTTGTCGCACGCCTCAACCTCGGGCGAAAGGTTCATACAATTGATAGTTTTTGCAAAAATCCGTGCGCAAGTGGTTTTTCCCACTCCTCGCGGACCGCAAAATAAATACGCCTGCCCCAAATATTTGTTGGCAATGGAATTTTTAAGCGTCTGTGTAATAGAATTTTGCCCCACCACCGAAGCAAAGGTAACGGGACGATATTTTCGAGCTGATACTATAAAATTTTCCATAACGAGGGCAAAGGTACGAAACAATTAATAATTGACAATTGACAATTGATAATTATTTTTTAACATTCGTAATTACGTAATTCACGTAATGCATAATCGAAAATTATTGTTATTTTTGCAATGCTTATAAATGAATTTTTATGAATCAACAAATTTTCAAAGAAATACAAGCATTGAAACGCCAAATATTGCCCAACGAGAAGGTAATTCTTTTTGGTTCGCAGGCGCGTGGCGATGCTCGACCGGATTCCGATTGGGATTTGTTGGTGTTGTTGAATAAGGAAGGTAAGCAGAATTTTGATGATTTTGGTAATTATGCTTTTCCGTTTGAGGAAATAGGATGGGATTACGGCGTAGCAATAAATCCTCTTTTATATACGCAAGAAGAGTGGGACAGAGGGAAATTTTTCCCTTTTTATAAAAATGTAATGCAAGAGGGAATTTTGATTAACTAATAAAAGAAATTAAAAGAAGACATTATGCCACTTCTTGAACCCGCAAAACAATTCATAGAAACAATAGAACAATTAATAAACGAAAAAATATAAAACAAAATAATGAAAGAAAATCTTCTTCTTGGCGCCGAAGCCATTGCCTTGGCAGCTATTGATGCCGGAATTTCGGGCGCGTATGCCTATCCGGGCACGCCTTCTACCGAAATTACCACCTTTGTTCAAAAATCGAAAATTGCACGCGAACGCGGCGTTCATTGTACGTGGGCGGCAAATGAAAAAACTGCTTATGAGGCTGCGCTTGGTATGTCGTTTGCCGGCAAACGCAGTATTGTGTGTATGAAACACGTAGGCTTAAACGTTGCCGCCGACCCCTTTATGAATTCCGCGCTTACCGGCGTGCGTGGCGGTTTGGCTCTCGTTGTTGCCGACGACCCTTCGATGCACTCTTCTCAAAATGAGCAAGATAGTCGTGTGTTTGGAAAATTTGCACTATTGCCCGTGATTGAGCCTTCTACGCAACAAGAAGCGTACGATGCCGTACATTATGCGCTCGATATGTCCGAAGAATTGGAATTGCCGGTTATTATTCGTATTTCAACTCGAATTTCGCACTCACGTGCTGCAATTGTGCAACAAACAATGCGTGCCGAAAATAAACTTAACCCCGATACCGATAAAAGCAAATGGATTTTGATGCCTGCTTTTGCCCGCCGCCGTTACGCTCACTTGCTTTCGTTGCAACCGGAATTAGAACAGCGTTCGGTTAATTCGCCATTCAATGTGGAACAACGAGTAAATTCTACGCAAGGCGTTATAGCGTTTGGCTTGGCATATAATTATGTTATGGAAGTGGTGCAGGCAAACAATTTGAATGTGTCGGTGCTAAAAATTTCGCAATACCCCTTGCCCGAACAGCAAGTAAAAGATTTTTGCGATGCGCACGAAAGTATTATCGTTGCCGAAGAAGGCTACCCTGTGTATGAAGAATTGTTGCGAGGATTTTTCAACAATCCAAAAATAAAAGGTCGTATGGACGGCACTTTGCCACGCACCGGCGAACTTAATCCTGACCACGTTGCCAAAGCATTTGGCATAGCTTCGGCGCAAACCTTACACGTACCTGCGCTGGTGGTTAATCGTCCGCCGGAACTGTGTAAAGGCTGCGGTCATCGTGATTTATTTGAGGCGCTCAATGCTGTGATGCAGGATTATGAAAACAAACAAGTTTTTGCCGATATAGGTTGTTATACTTTGGGCGCACTTCCGCCATTTACGGCAATTAACACTTGTGTAGATATGGGTGCCGGCATAACTATGGCAAAAGGCGCTGCCGATGCAGGAATGCACCCTGCGGTAGGACTTGTGGGCGATTCCACTTTTACCCATTCGGGAATAACCGGTTTGCTCGATGCCGTGAATGACAATTCGCACGTTACCTTTATTATTTCCGACAATTCCACAACGGCTATGACCGGTGGTCAGGATTCGGCAGGAACGGGCAGATTGATACAAATTTGCGAAGGCGTGGGCGTTGCCCCCGAACATATTCGCACTTTTGTGCCTATTAAAAATAAACTTGCTGAAAATATCAAAATTTTGCGAGAAGAAATCGACTATAAAGGCGTTTCGGTAGTGATAGCGCAACGGGAATGTGTGCAGGTGGCTATACGGAATAGGAAGAAATAGATAAAAAAAAGGCGGAAATTTAATTTCCGCCTTTTTTTTATCTATTAAATATGTCGTTTTTCAAAATCCTGCATTGCAGTAATCAACGCTTGCACACTTTCTTCGCGCTGTGCGTTGTACACCGATGCCCGGAAACCACCAACAGAACGGTGTCCTTTAATACCAAGAATATTGCGGGCTTGTGCGAAATCGTTGAACAACGATTCTTTATCTTTAAATTCTTCGTTCATCACAAAGCAAATATTCATATTCGAGCGGTCTTCAATTGCTGCCGTACCTTTAAACAGTTTGTTGCGGTCGATTTCATCGTACAACATTTGTGCTTTTGCATTTGCGCGCTGGTGCATAACCTCTATACCGCCCAATTGACGGTAACGTTCCAAAGTTTTCAAACAAGTGTAAACAGCCAAAGTAGGAGGGGTGTTGTACATTGAACCTTGTTCGATATGTGTTTGATATTTTAAAATTTTAGGAATGCAGCGGTTCACTTTTCCTAACACGTCATTGCGCACAATTACTACGGTTGCTCCGGCTGCGCCAACATTTTTTTGCGCTCCGGCATAAATAAGCGCATATTTTGAAACATCTACGGGGCGGCTAAATAAGTCCGACGACATATCGGAAACCAACAACGCCGGTACATTTGGGTCGCTTTTGTATTGTGTTCCGTAAATAGTATTGTTCGATGTTATATGTACATAACTTGTTGCAGGGTCAACTTGGCTTTCCCAACCTCTGGGAATATATGAAAAGTTTTTATCTTTCGAAGATGCCAATTCTACTATTTCGCCAAAACATTTTCCCTCGTTGATTGCGCTCGTAGCCCACACGCCGGTGTTGATGTAGGTTGCCGATTTGTCCAATAAATTATAGGGAACCATGCAAAATTGCAAACTTGCGCCGCCTTGCAAAAACAGTACCGAATACCCTTCGGGAACGTTCAATAATTCTTTTACCAATTCCGAAGCGCTGTCCATTACATCTTGAAATTCGGGTGTACGGTGCGAAATACTCAATAGTGAAATGCCTGTCCCCGCAAAATCTTGGATTGCCTCAGCAGTTGTTTTTAACGCAAAATCGCTCAATCGTGAAGGACCTGCATAAAAATTATGTTTTTTCATATACTATATTTTATATGTTTTAGTAAAAAATTTAGGATTACAAAACAAAACAAATTATTGTAATATTCCTATCTTTATTTTCACTATTTTTTGCTTTTTATTAAAAAGATATTAACTTTTTTAGGAGACGAGGTAACAAGGTTTTAGGGAACGAGGAAATGAAAAACAAAAAAACACTATAATTGTATTGCGAATGTTTTTTATACTCGAAAAGCCTGCATACCCACATTTTAAAAAAATATTCATTGCTCATCGTTCATTATTCATTGATTTTTTGTATCTTTGTGCTAATTTTTACAAAATTATGGAAACACGTTTTGCGGTTATAATACAAAAACACAGGCTAATTGATTGGATCTTAGCCCCATACCGCATTACCCGTCCTCTTGATAAAGATTTTTGGGAAGTAACGGAATTTTTATCGCCCGAAGTGGTTGAGACAGAATTAGAACTCGAAAAACACGAAAAAAAAATCGTAAAACTTATTGCCAATTACGATGAACGGCAACTGTTTAACCTGTTTTCAACAGGCAAAAGAGATACACAAAATGATTTTTTGAAAAAACTCGAAAAACTCAAAGATACGGAAGTCAAAGAGAAAATTCGTTCCTACATCGATAAGCAAATTTTTGACTGTTACGAATTGATAAAAACACACAATGTGCCGCTGTATGTCCGTCTCGACGGCACTAATTTGCACTCCGAAGACGAAGTGATTGTAAATCAAATAGAACCGGAAGTGATTTTTGATTTCAACAATACTGCCACCGCGCTTGAATATAGCTTGCAAGTAAAAATTGAGGGCAAAGAACTGCCTTTGCTGCAAAAGCAGTATACGTTGCTATCGAACAAACCGAATTTGCTGCTTATCGACAACATATTGTATCATTTTAACAAAATTGACGGAAAAAAACTTCTCCCTTTTTTTACAAAAACAACAATTTCGATACCGCAAAAGTTTCAACAACAGTATTTCGACACTTTTGTGCTCAATTGCATAAAAAATTATCCGGTAATCAACCATGGATTTGACATTAATGATGTGTGCGAAACTCCCAAAATTCAAGCGTCAATTGTGCGAGAACCCAATGGGAATGCGGCTTTGGAATTTACTTATTGCTACCGCTCGTGGAAATTTTCGGATTTACACATCAATAAAAAATATGCGGTAGAATATGCAAGTTTCAATGCTTTACCAAAATATGTGCGTGTACATCGGGATTTTGAATTTGAACGGGAATTTGCGCAGCAGTTGGAAAATGCACATTTGCAAAATGCCGCAAACATTTGGCAATTGCAAGAATTTTCAGCCGACGGCTATTTCGATATTTTACAGTGGATTCGTGAACAAAAAACGCTTATAGAGCACTATGGCATTGAAATATTTGACGAATCGGACAAAAAAATAGAAAATTTACAAGCGAAAATACATATTTCGGTTGAGTCAAATTCTATTGACTGGTTCGATGTGCTTGCGGTGGTTACTTTTGGCGACTACGAAATTCCGTTTAAACGCCTGCGTAAAAATATTTTACAGGGCAATCCGGTGGTGCATTTGCCTAATAATCAAATAGGTATAATTCCCGAAGAATGGTTTGCAAAATACCGTGAATTGTTTTTGTTCAGCGCAAAAGACAGCGAAAGCGATGTGTTTTCGCTCAAAACCATTCATTATAAAACGGTGCAACAATTGCCGGTGCAATTCAACGATGCTATAAAAACCCGCTTTTTGCACATTGATACCAACGGCATGAAAAATAATGAAGTGCCTGCGGAAATTCGAGCAACGCTACGCAATTATCAAGTAGAAGGCTATCGCTGGCTGTGTTATTTAGATGCAAATAATTTTGGCGGCTGTTTGGCTGACGATATGGGGCTTGGTAAAACGCTGCAAACCATAACGTTGCTGCAACATGTAATTAATGCACAAAAAGCCGAAGGGCAAAAAACTACGACTTTGATAGTAGCCCCTACATCGGTGGTGCACAATTGGCATAATGAATTCCGGAAATTCGCTCCGGGGATTAAAGTTTTTCGTTATTTGGGCAATGACCGTGTGAAAAATAATAAGTATTTCGAGTTGTACAACGTGGTGCTGACTTCCTACGGACTTTTGCGCAACGATATTGAGTATTTCGAGAAATTCAATTTCTATTATTGCATTCTCGACGAAAGTCAAATGATAAAAAATCCGGAGTCGAAAATTTACAAATCGGTACTGCGACTGCAAGCCGAACGCCGTTTGGTGCTTACCGGAACGCCTATTGAAAATTCACTTACCGACTTGTGGGCGCAACTGAATTTCGTAAATCGCGATATGTTGGGAACGCTTTCGTTTTTCAAAGAACATTTTATGAAAGCTGCTGAAACGCACAATTTGACGGTTGAAAATCAATTGAAAAAAATTATCAATCCATTTGTGTTTCGCCGTGAGAAACAAGAAGTTGCCCGTGATTTGCCGGCATTGACCGAACAAATTCGCTTATGCTCCATGTCGCCGGAGCAAAATAAACTTTACGAAACCGAAAAATCGAAGGTGCGCAACATGATTATGGATTCCATAGAACAGGAAACCTACCAAAAATCGACTATCAACGTGCTGCAAGCTCTTATGCGCCTGCGGCAAATTGCCAACCACCCAAAACTGATTGACGAAGGAAAAAAACACGATGCTTCGGGAAAATTCGACGAAGTGGTGCGTTTGCTCGATAATTTGGTGCATAATCATAAAGTGTTGATTTTCTCGTCGTTTGTAAAACATCTTGATTTATTTAAAGAATATTTTACGGAACACAAAACACCATTTTTATATCTAACCGGCAGCACGCAAAATCGGGAAGAAATTATCAAAAAATTCCAAGAAGACAATTCGTGTAAAATATTTTTGATTTCGATAAAAGCCGGCGGCGTGGGGCTTAACCTTACCAAAGCCGATTATATTTTTATATTAGACCCGTGGTGGAATCCTGCTGTTGAAAGTCAGGCAATTAGCCGTGCGCACAGGATTGGACAAAAAAATAATGTGAACGTATATCGTTTTATTTCGCAAGGCACAATTGAGGAAAAAATTCAACGTCTGCAACGGAAAAAAGCAGAATTGGCTCGCAATTACGTGTATGACAATAATTCTATTCCATTTTCACAGGAAGATGTGGCTTATTTAGTTGATTAGGGATTAGGGGTTAGGAATTAGGAAACAGGAGTTAGGAAACAGGAATAATAGTTTAGATAGTATGATATTCATTGTTAGTTGTTAATTGTTCATTGTTAATTGAATATGGGAGTATCATTTTTTTTAGCACGCCGGTATTTATTCAGCAAAAAAAGCAAGAATGCCATTAATTATATTAGTGGTGTTTCGGTGGTGTTGGTTGCTGTTGTGAGTATGGCGCTTGTTGTGGCAATGTCGATATTCAACGGACTTTCCGATGTGGTAACAGCGATGTTCAATTCCTTTGACCCGCACATAAAAATTACCCACAGCACAGGGCGTATTTTCAATCAAAACGAGGTAACGCCTGTTTTGCAAAATAACACAAATATTACTGCTTTTTCGGCAACGTTGGAAGACGATGCACTTTTTTCCTATTCCGACCGCCAATTGGTTGGCAGGCTCAAAGGTGTTGACAGTCAATTCGCTCATGTTATTGAAATAGATACACTTATCACGGCAGGCGATTTTGTGTTGTACGAAGATGAGGTCGATTTTGTGTCGATGGGTTATGGCGTGGCGCACGAACTTGGTGCAGGAATAAATTACACCGAAGTGCTGCAAATATTTGCGCCAAAGCGCACAAAAACAGCATCGTCAATCAATCCTATGGACGATTTTACGAAAGTTTTGAGCTACCCTCGCAGCGTATTTTCGGTGCAAATGGACATTGACAATCGTTACGTGATTTCTTCACTTACGCTTGCGCAACGATTGTTTTCATACGATAGTACGCAAGTTTCAAGCGTTGACATTCGTTGTACCGACGAAAATAAAATTGATGCTACTGCTGCAAATATTAAAAAAGCCTTAGGCTCCGAGTTTATGGTAAAAACGCAAAAAGAACAACACGAATTTTTGTACAAAATCACGCAAAGTGAAAAATTGATTACATTTTTAATCATCAGTTTGATTTTAATTATTGCCTCGTTCAGCATTGTGGGCGCGCTTACTATGCTCATTATCGACAAAAAACAAGACATCCGCATACTCAAAAGTATGGGCGCATCGAAATCGCTCGTTCGCAAAATATTTATTTTCGAGGGCTGGCTTATTTCGATTGTGGGTGCAATTATTGGAATAATTATTGGTGCAATTGTGAGTTTAATTCAACAAAATTTCGGATTTTTGCAAACCGGCGGCGATAGTTTTGTTGTTACCGCTTTTCCGGTGCGCCTTGCCTTGGCTGATATTCTCTACGTGCTTGCCATGGTGCTCGGCGTGGGATTTTTAGCCGCATATTTACCTGTGTATTCTATAACTAAAAAACATACTGACAATGAATTATCTTGATTTTGTAATTTTGATTCCCGTTTTATGGGGAGCGTTTAAAGGATTTAAAAATGGTTTTATAAACGAAGTTGGCGCAGTTATCGCCTTAGTGTTAGGAATTTGGCTTGCGTCAATGTTTACGACGGACGTTTCCGTGTGGCTTTCGCAATACACCGATATAGCAGTGCCGTATAGAGAAATTTCCGCATGGGCATTGATATTTTTTGTTGTAATACTTATCTGTTTTATGATTATAAAAATACTGCAGCGATTTTTCAATGCTTTGAATTTGCTGTGGTTAGACAGAACTTTGGGCATAGTGTTCGGTGCGGTTAAATGGTTGATTATCACGGCTCTTTTGTTGCTTTTGGCGCAAATGGTTATTACTCATACTCGCGAAAAACCGGTTGAAGCAATAGAAAAATCAATGTTTGCAAAACCTCTTATCGGAGCGGTATCCAAAGCGTGGAAAGACAGTGGCATATACCTGCCTTCCACCGGAATTGACCCTTCGGTGGAAAACAAAGGTCCCATACAAAATCGCAAATCACCCAAGTAAATGATTATCACGCGAGTTTCATCTGACCTTTGAAAAAAACAGTTGCAAATAAACAGATGAAAAATGAAGATTGTAATTTCAATATTTGCGATTGCCGGTTTTAGTGTTTTGCTGTGGAAATTGCCCTTTTTCCGCAACACAGGATTAAAAACGTGGCAAGTTTTGTGTGCGTTTTATGTAAAATTACTTGTTGCAGTTGCATTTTATGTAATGTATGCGCACTATCCCACCTACAAAAATCAAAGCGATTCTCAGGCGTTTTACCAATCTGCAGCGCAATTTGCCGCTATTGCCCACGAAGATTTTGGCGATTATTTACGCGCGAGCTTCCGTATTCCGGTAAAAATGCCCGAAATACGGAAAAAATTACCGAAAATCGCTTATTGGAATCGTCCGTACGATAATTCTATGCCCAACGATACGCGGCAAACGCTTATTTTGTATTCGTTTTTGTATCTTTTGGCGTTTGGCTCGTTGCCGGTAATGCTTATTGTTGCTAATTTTTTGGCGTTTTGTGGGTTGTTTGCTTTGTTTAAGGCGTTTTTGGGAGCAAGGTGGCTTCGAGAGCCTCAGCCACCGGTCGTTGAGCGAAGTCGAAACGACATTTTACTACCCGCCGCCATAGCCTGTTTCGCCATTCCCAGCACCTTATTTTGGTCGTCGGGATTGATGAAAGAAGTGTGGTTGCTGCTTTTTATGGGATTTACGGTGTATTCGGCAACAATGTTTTTCACAACAAAAAAAATGCGTTTTGCAGTTTTTGCACTTTTGTGGGGCATTGCATTGTTACATATAAAAATATACATAGCCGGCTTTTTATTGCCGCTTTTAGGAATTTACGCAATTCGCCAAAAATGGCAAAAACCAAACGCAGTAGTTTTTTACGGCTGTGCGTTTGCCGTGCTTATTTTTCTTGCATTTTGTGCACATTGGTTTGCAAATTTCAATATAATAGAAGTGCTTGTGCAGCAGCGTAATACATTTATTCGTATGCTCGAAGCGCAAAACCATTCAGCTATAATTTTGCAAACATTCGATGAGTCGTCTAATTTTATTGCACAAATTTTTGTTGGGTTGGGCAATGTTTTTCTTCGCCCGAATGTGTTTGATACGCAGAATGTGTTTGTATTTTTAGCCGGTTTGGAAAATACAATTATTGCTGCATTGATTATTTGTGCTATAATTTTGTGTGTAAAAAAATGCTCTACTTCGACTACGCTCAGCAACCAAATTCCAAGCGATTACACAATTCTTGCGATTGTGTTTGTAGTAACAGTTTTTACAATTATTGGTTTTACCACGCCCAATATGGGAGCTTTGATGCGGTATAAAAGTGTGCTGCTGCCGTTTGTGGTAATGCTTGTTGTAAATGATTTACCAAACATACGAAATTTTACGAATGTAAAATTGCATTAAAAAGGCTGAAAGCCTTGTATATATTAGCACAGGGCAACGCCCTGTGTGTTGAAAATCCCCACCAATTACGCCCTGAAAGGGCAAAATCAATAATTTTGTTTTCCGATTATGCCCTTTCAGGGCGTTGTTTTTGTTGGTTCATTGTCGTAGGGCGATGCCCTACGCTGGGTTATACAAGGCTTTCAGCCTTGCAACGGCAACAATTAATTTCGTATATGCCCTAAAATATCGAGGTTAAATTTTGCCGTAACAAACATTTCTTCTACTTTTACACAAAACAGTCATTCCTTTTGAGCGTTTGTAATAAAATTCTTTCTATATTTGTCATGTCGAACGGTTGTTCGGCAGACATAATGAAAGCGTTTTAGCTTTGTCCTGATATAGAAAATCGACCAAATTAGCAAAGGGATAAGCAGTACAAACGTTCATGCGCGAGTTATTTAATATAACAATAGCGTGGGAATGGCTGTTTATTTTTGCGTAGGTGCTTGGTCGTACCTCTATATCGATAAACATTACAGCTCCCACGCTTTTTTATGCCTTTTTGTAAAAACTCAAAAAAATAAAAGCGGTATGAGAACAGTAAAATTGATTTTAGGAACACTTTGCTTAGCTTGTTTTTTAGGAACGGCGGTAGCGCAAGAAGAAAGCGAGAAATTTTTCGGTAATGTCAAAACTGTAAAAGAGACGACTTACAAGGTAAGCGAAAAATTTGGGGAAGCGGTAAAAGATAGCATTTTGAATACTGTCGTTTGGAAGTATGATGATAAAGGGCGGTTGATAGAGAAACCTAATTGTTTTTACAAATATGATGTTAATGGCAATATGATAGAGCGAGTACTGCGAGTGTCTGGATATAAAACAACTTGGAGTTACAATGAGAAAGGAGAAAAAATCGAAGAAAATGAGTATAATTCTAATCAAGAGTTAATTTCCAAAACCAAATGGAAATATAATGACCATGGGGAAGAGATTGATGAAAGTCGATATGATAGTGCAGGAAAGTTGCTCGAAAGAGAGATAAGCGTATATAACGAGGCAAGTGTATATAACGAAGACCGACGTTTAGAGCATAGCAAATATGGTAGTAATGAATACAACCAAGATGTAATATTAATGTATCGCTGCATTCATACATATTATGAGAAAGAAAATATAATGCAAAAAATTATATTAGGACCCGATAAAGATACTATATACATAGGTGTTCTCTTATTTGATATTGAAGGACGCCTCATATTCGAGGCTAACGAAGAATGTTCAAATGACAAAGAAATATTTGAATTTTATAGTGAACATAGAGATTCAATACTAAGTGGTCAGAACTATGGTTATTGCTTTAATTACGATAGAACAAGTTATAAATACAATGCGAAAGGAATATTGATTGAACAACGTTGGGTACAGAATTATTTTAATGGAGGTAATATAACTATTCTGGAAACCAGAACTTACTACGGCAATGGTGTGTTACAATCAGAAAGGACAAGTAGGGATGATGTTCTTGGAGATACATACCGCAAATATGATGAAAAGGGTAATATAATAGAGGTTTTAACAAAAGGAAAGTATGATGATTATGTCCATAAAACAGAATATTCCTACACTTACGATAAACACGATAATTGGACAAAAATGATGAAGTATGAAACAGGAAAAAATACTCCGCCGATTTGTACGGAGATAGTTGAGAGAGAAATAGAGTATTGGGAATAAAAATGAGATACTATTCCCTCTCATTTGTGGTGGCAGTTGTTGCAAATTTTAATACTCCCGCTCCAACCACCGCGAAAAAAACACATCGGAAACTTGATACAACGTTTGTTCTCTGCCGATTGTTTCGGTAATTAAATCTTTGTCTAAAAGCGTTTTTTTCAATCGCAGCGAATCGGTTGGGGTGCCAATATTATACTTTGTTAAAAAACTTTTTGCAGTAACCTGTTCTACCGAGTTTTCTTTTGCAATGGCAATGAGATATTTCCATTGCGAGGCACTCAACAACTCTTTATATTGAAAAAATGTTGGTTCGTTGCGTTGCATCAATTCCAAGCAGGCATCTTTTGCTTCTTGCATAGTAATATATTCTTTGTCGCTTTGCAAAAAAATCATATTACACACACTTTGCGTATAAAAAGTGTGTGTGCGTGTCCATTCTAAAATAAATGTAATAATCTCTTTATCAATCTGTTTTCCATTCTTTTTAAACTGTTTTTCGATAAATTCCGAATATTTTTTGTCGTCAATTTTATTGAGATACATAAATTGTGTGCTTGCAAAAAATGGTCGTTTAGCGTTAGAAAACATATCGGTCATCATTGTTTTTTTGCTGCCGCAAAAAATAAAACGAATATTGTGCAAATGCTGAACGATAGAACGCAACATTGCTTCGGTGTTTTTTTCGGGAAAATCGGTTATTTGCTGAAATTCGTCTATGGCGAGCACAATCAGCGGCTTTTGCGAGTCGAGAAATTGCAAAATTCCCTGCAAAGTATGTGTTTTTTCGCTTTCCGTGTTGTACGAAATTGCCACTTGCGGTTCGCCCGAAATGGCGTCGAAACTGATAACCGGTCGAAATCCTTTCAGTAAATTCACAAACAATTTGCCAATAGTGGTTTTTTCTGGGAATTTTTTGAGAATTGCCTCCGAAAGCAGTTTATTAAAATCAGCTTGCGACGTTGCAAAATTTATATCAACATACAAACATTCAACGTTTTTGTTTTTTTTGTAATGGTTGAAAAGATGCAAAATAAGCCCTGTTTTTCCCATGCGGCGTGGCGAAACAAGCGTTGTGTCAATACCGTTTTCTATATTATTACACAAGTGTTTTAGCTCTGTTTCCCTGTCGCAAAACAATTCTTTCGATTTGTAGCCTTTCAGTAAAAATGGGTTGTTCTTTTTCATACGTTTGAAAATAAAATTTTGACAAATATAATACATTATTTTCAAATTATCAAATTTTGATTATCAAATTTTGAATATCACTTTTTGACTATCATTTTTTGACTATCACTTTTTGATAGTCAAAATTTGATAATCTATTTTATGCTATCAGCTTCCGCCAAAAATTGCCGGAGCAAAAATAATTTGTAATTTAAAATTTGTAATTCAAAATTATAGTGTACTTTTGCGCAAAAATTTTTATTAATTAACAAAAAACAAAGACAATGGCTGTTAAAATTAGATTAGCACGACACGGAAGAAAGGCGAGCCCTTTTTATCACATTGTAGCTGCAGATAGCAGAGCGCCACGTGATGGTAAATTTATTGAAAAAATCGGTACGTACAAACCAACTGCCAACCCTGCGGTGGTAGAATTGAAATTTGACCGTGCCCTGTATTGGTTAAATGTTGGTGCACAACCAACCGACACAACTCGTTCGATTTTGCGCAACGAAGGTGTTTTATTTATGAAACACTTACAAGGCGGTGTGAAAAAAGGTGCATTCGACCAAGCAACCTTAGAGAAAAAATTCCAAGCATTTTTGGACGAAAAACGCAAAAAAGAAGAAGCAGTTATTTCTAAATTATCATCGGAAAAACAAGCTGCTATGAAAAAACGTATTGCTGCCGAAACTGAGGCAAACAAAAAACGTGAAGAAGCACAAGCTCAAAAATTAGCAGAAGCAACAGCAGCAGCGCAACCCGAAGAAGCTCCGGAAGAAGAAACTGCGGGAACAGCAACCGAAGAAGTTGTTGCAGATGCTTCGACAAGCTCAGCAACCGAAACTGCCGAAGAAACTCCGGCTGCAGAATAAGAAACTTTTAATTGTTTTCATTTGAAAGCCTAATTTGAAAGTGTAACTTTCTTGTTAGGTTTTTTTTATTCAATGTCGTTTAGTTAAGAGAAATATGAATCAAGAGTTGACAATAAATTTTCTTCGTGCCTTTCTGTCTTCGTGTCTTCATGTTCACCAAAACGCGCTTGCGCGCAAAAAATAAACACGAAGACAGAAAGGCACAAAGACACGAAGGTTAAAAATTCCTTAATTAAACGACATTGTTTTTTTTATTCAAAAATTTAATTGAACAAAAACTTGTTTGTAACAACATTATTATATATTTGTACTGTTTATAACTAAAAAAATATGAATATGAAAAAAATCACATGTATCGTAGGAATTTTTATTGTATTTTCAATGAACCTGCACGCACAAAACACTGAAACAAAGGAATATAGAAATCAATTGCAATTTTCCCCTTTTTATTTTTTAGCAAAAACATTTTATGTTTCTTATGAACGTATGTTGCCCAATGTTAATGGAGCAATCCGCATTTCTCCATCGGTTATGATGGATATGAGTAAATCTTATTACGACCTATACGATGATATGTATGTGTACAATATTGCGTATAGTAGTAGCAAAGAGGCGTATGCGTTGGAACTTGCGTATAAAATGTTTACATTTGAGAGCCCGCGTACAGCAAATATTTATTTTAGTCCGTACACACAATATAAATATATTATTGAAAAATATAACGACAATACGCATAAAAATAACGTATTTGGAGCCGGTATCGACGCCGGCATAAAACTCTCCGGCGGTCGTTTTGTGATGGATATTACTTGTGGTGGTGGTGTGCGAGTGCCTTTTAATGAAGATAAAAATTTTTCATCGGAAATGTTTGATGATAATTACAAAGGAATTATTGCTCGAGCAAATTTTCTGCTGGGTATGACATTTTAATAATTTACAATTAATAATTAATTATGTTCCCTTTGATAGAACAATACACCTCAGTAGGCTACATTTCAAAACCTTACGGCGGCAACGGCACAGTACTCATTGAACTTAAAGCGCTTGAAAGCAAAGAATTTGCCAAACGCAACTATGTGTTGCTCGACATTCAACAGAAATTGGTACCTTTTTTTATAGAAGAATGTGTGTGCAAAAACAATAATGTGTACGTCAAATTTTGCGATATTCATTCGGTGGACGATGCTGAAAAAATTGCAGGATTACGGATTTACATAGAACAAACTGCCGACGAAGTTGATGATGAAGACTCGCACGCACTTGTTTCGTACTCGCTTTTCAATGCTCCGCACACGTTAGTTGGTACAATTACCGATGTGTTGGAATACCCCATGCAACTGCTTTTGGAGGTGGAAACACCTCAAAATACGCAGGTGTTAATTCCTTTGGTTGATGAATTTATTGTTGAAATTGACGAAGAAAAACGTTCAATTATCATGAATATTCCCGAAGGATTGGTGGATTTAAACGTGTAGAGACGTAGCCTGCTACGTCTCAAAAAGAACAAAGACGTAGCAGGCTACGTCTCTACAATGCTGGAAATAAACACAAAAAAACGAAAAATCCCCCATTTTTCCTGTTTTCGATAAAAAATATTAGCTCAACATGCCGTTTGTATCAAAAAAGTTGTATTTTCACAAATTATTTTGAACTATATAAGGAGTGCAGCATACACAGATATGAAAAAAATCGTTGGTCTTTTTTTCTTTTTTATTGTATTACAATGCTCAATGCAGGCGCAAATAGCCGCCTCTGTTGATACCGCAGCTATTTATAAACGGGCTCGTTCGGTCATGGGCGAAAGAAATCTCGAAAAATTAGCGAAAAATCTTACTGAGCCTTACAAAGACGATGCAAGCAAAGTGTTGGCAATATCGTATTGGATTACCAAAAACATAAAATACCAATATTCGGGTTTGGGTTCACGGGCAGTTGAACTGAAAACGCCCGAAAAAGTGCTTAAAACCAAAAAAGCATTGAGTCCGGAATATGCGCAACTGTTTGTGGCTATGTGCAATGCGGTTGATGTAAAAGCCGGAGTGGTGGACGGTTATGTGAAAGATTTCGATTTTTTCCCGGGCGACACGTTATTTAAAGCCGAACATACGTGGAATATTGTGAAAATCGACAACGATTGGCACATTGTGGATTTAACATACGCCGGCTCAACATTTGACCCCGAAGTTTCAAAATCGTCGAAATTTATGTATTCGCTTTTTCGAGTGCCACAAAGCACCGAAATGAAACCGATAAAAAAATATTCGCCGCAATGGATTTGTGTGCCGCCCACAACTGCCGTAAAAACGCATTTGCCGATGCTTTCGATGTTTCAACTATTGCAAAATCCTGTGAGTATTGAGCAATTTCAGCAACGAGATACTGCCATTATCCGACATCTCAAAAAATATCCGCAGAAAATGAAAGATTTTTCGGCAATTGATTATTTTGTGGCGTTGCCGCAAATAGAAAAATATAAAATTCTTGCGTCCGAAGTGTTGCAGCAAAATCCGTATGCGCACTTAAATGCGGCGTTTTACAATTATTATGTGGTCGATTTGTTCAAACGACATCATTATTTAGATGAAACCGGTCATTTATTTGCCTCGCAAGCCGATTTGAAAGATGTGCTTTTGTATGCACAAAAAGCCGATACGCTATTTCAAATAGCTATACAAAATGATGCCAAACGGCTAAAATTGGCGCAAATACGCAGCAATGAGTGGAAACGAGATATGATGAATTACAATAAATTGCATCAAGCGCAAACGCAAGCATTGAGCAAACGATATGCAAAATCGCTACAAAGCATACAAAAACTGACCACGCAAATACCCACGCTTATTGCCTTGATTGAAAAAAATCAACAAAAATATAATGTAGAAACTATCAAACGACAAAATCGCCCAACACCACAGCGCAACGAGGAATTATATAAAGGTATGGATTTGTTGGAAAAAGCCGATTCACTGCACGAACTTTTGGTGGAAACCATGCAACGTTACGACGAACTTTTGGGAAATTTACTGAAAACCGACCCGCAAATTGCACTCAATAATCAAAAAGAGGCAAAAGCGTTGAATGAACGCAATACCAAGATTTTGCGTAATTATATAAATAATAAAAACAGTAATATGCCCATGGTGTATATTACCGATAAATCAATTACCAAAGAAGTTTTTACCAAAAATATGACAAAAATCGACAGTTTGCATACAGTGGGTGTCGATGCCGTTGTAAATTCGTTGCTCAACAATTTTTCGGCAATCAATGCTTTGTTGAAAAAATACAATTCGCTTACCGGCGAATATTTAAATGCACTGCTCTTGGCAAAATCAAAACTTGTACCCGATAGCAATGAAGACGCTCGCTACGTGGCTGCGGTGGAAGAATACACAAAAAACATGAGCCGTATAAAAAATGAATTGACACAAATACATAAAAGTTTGCCCGAAATTGCCGAAATTTTAAAATCGGAAGAGAAATTTTTTGCCGAAAATAGCGAGCTGTTGAAAAAAGACAATATGCTCGAAACTATTCGCCACAAACGGTACATAGACTATCGCAAAAAATACCGGCAAATAGATGTGGAATACATTAAATATTTTATAAAACAAAATAGAGATTTCAAAAAATTAATTCAAAAAGTAATAATTTAAAACAAAAGAGTATGAAAAAATGTTTAGCTATTTTAATTGGTGTTGCACTTTCAGCAGCGGCTTCATCGCAAGTTCTTAGACTTCCTATATCGACAGCACCGCCCATTTTTGGTCGTTTTTTCGGGCAAGCAGGAGGAACTATTGGGTTAGATTTTTCGCAATTTTCGGGTACAGTTGGGCATCACAACAATCCGGTTTTACACAAACAAGTGAATTATGCAACCTTAGCCATAGGCGGACGTTTTAATGTGTTTGAATTTTCCAATACATTTTCGGTAGCCTTGGCAGCCCAACCATTGATTAGTTTTGGTAGAGCCTACAACAAAAGCACAGGCGGCGGCGTGAATTTTATGTTTCGCACCCCATGTACGATTGATTTCAACATAGGCTATGCTGCTACAAATAAAAGCCATGCAAGCCGGCGAGGAGTGGTAATTGGTGCCGGTATGCAATGGGTAAAATATCCGTTTTTTGGCGGCGATATACCTGTTTTTAAAGAGCGTACATCCGGCGGACAACCATTTTTTACCAATATGAACTGCAATTGGTGGGAACCGGTGGCACATTTAGGTATTCGCAGTCCCCGACAACATTTTTATAGTAATGAAGTGAACATTCGTGTGGCTTATGTAAAACGCGATTCTTTGAATTTAAACGGTGCAAGCAATACAAGTCTAAACAATACGCTGCGAGATTTTGAGCGGTTTAGCATAATGCTTTCTTATTTGGTATTCTTGAATTATTAGTGTTTAGTTGACGAGTTTGGAGTAAATCATTATTGTCCGATAAAAAAAGTGAGTTAAAAAACTTAGCTCACTTTTTTTATCGGACAATAATGTTTTGAATTAAAAAATTATGTACTTTTAGCGTTCAAACCAAAAACTTATACATTATGAAAAAAGTACTCCTAATCATCGGTATTGTTATTGTTGTATTGCTTGCAGCGGTTGCAGCCACACCTTTTTTATTTAAAGGAAAAATTCTTGAAATTGCAAAACGAGAAGTAAATAATATGCTCACAGCAGAAGTTGATTTCAACGACGATGCTTTTAGAGTGAGCATTTTTAGAACTTTCCCGAATTTAAGCGTGCAATTTGGCGATTTACGAATTGTAGGAACCGGTCAGTTTGCCAACGACACGTTATTATCGGTAAAACGATTGAGCGCAACGGTTGATATTATGACGCTTATAAAAAGTCAACCTATTGGAATTATTGATGTTACGATTGAAAAACCACGCATTCGTGCGCTTGTGGCTGCCGATAGTGCCGCCAATTTCGATATAATGAAACCAAGCGATGAGGTTGTCGTAGAAGATACAACTTCTTCGTCGTTTGCAATGAAACTCAATCACATACAACTGATTGACGGTTATATTTATTACAACGATATTCCGGGCAATATGACCGGAATTATCGACGGATTGAACACCACAATTTCGGGCGATTTTACCGCAAATTCTACCATTATTCAAACAATTATCGACATGCAAAAAGTGAATTTTGTAATGGGCGGCGTTCCTTATGCCAAAGATTTACATTTTAATCTCGATGCCGGAATTGAAGCCGATTTTGCAAATGGAAAATACACTTTGAAAGACAACAAAATGCAGCTCAACGCTTTGGAACTTGCCTACAATGGTTGGTTAGCTTTCGTAGGCGACGATATAGATATGGATTTTACATTCAAAACCATGAAAACCGATTTCAGCAGCATACTTTCGTTGGTGCCGGGCGTGTTTATGGAAGGTTTTGAAAACATAAAAACAAGCGGAAAACTTGCCCTTGAAGGAAGTGTGAAAGGTTTGCTTGCCGAAAAACCCGAAAGTTATCCGGCGTTTAATTTAGCGTTGCTCGTTGAAGACGGAAGTTTCCAATACCCCGATTTGCCAAAGGCGGTAACAAATATTCAAATGGATTTATTGGTTGATAATCAATCAAATCAGTTAGATAACATGACTATTGATTTGAAAAAATTCACAATGAATTTTGCGCAAAATCCGTTGAGCGCCACATTTTTTATGAAAACTCCTATGAGCGACCCTTTTATGAAAGCCTCGTTCGATGGTACGCTCGACATTTCGTCGCTCAAAGATTTTATTCCAATGACCGATATGAGCATGAGCGGCACGATTATTCCGCGTATTGAATTTGCGGGTAAACTTTCGGACATTGAAAAAGAAAATTACAATGCTATTCATGCGTTGGGAAGCATCGTAATCAATAATTTTAAATACACCGACAAAGATTTTCCAAAAGGCATAGCAATTTCGGCGGCAAAACTTGCTTTTTCGCCGCAATACGTGAATTTGGAGCAATGCGATATGAAATTTGGCGAAAGCGACCTTGCCCTGCAAGGAAAATTAGAAAACTTTTTGGGTTACGCCCTTGCCAACGAAACCATTCGCGGCTCGCTCAACGTGAAATCGAACTACTTTAACGCCGCCGATGTGTTGGGCGAAAGCACCACCACCACCGAAACTGCCGACAGTTCGCCTGCCGAAATTATTGAAATTCCAAACAATGTTGATTTTGTGTGCAACATAAATTTTGGTAAATTGATTTATGATACGTATGATATTGAAAATTTGACCGGAAAAGTTACTTTAAAAAATAGCAAAGCCGATTTGCAAAATCTTTCAATGAATATGTTGGGCGGAAATTTGGGGTTGAATGGACATTACGCCACGCCTGCAAATCAAAAACCCGAAGCAAAACTCGACTTGAATATTAGAAATTTCGACATTGCAAAAACCTTCAAAACATTTGTTACGGTGCAAAAATTGGCTCCGATTGCCGAAAATTTAAGCGGTTCGTTTTCTACAAAACTCAATTTCAGTTCTTTGCTTGACAATGATTTTTCGCCGGTGTTGTCGTCAATCAATGGTTTGGGCGAATTTAACACATCGACACTTACTATGACCGGAACGAGTTTTCAAAATTTTGCGGTAAACGAACTGAAACAACAAAATTTGAAAGAGATTGTTACAAAAAATCTCGCAATGTTTTTTACCATAACCAATGGAAATATTGAAGTCAAACCGTTTACAACAAATTTCAACAACTACAAAGCTCTTATTCAAGGCTCTGCGAATTTAGACCAAACAATGAATTTCACAATTGCTACGCAAATTCCAAGTAGTGTACTTGGCAAAGGCGCAACATCAACACTTGCTTCGCTCGAAAAAGCTGTTGCAGCAAAAGGAATTGATGCTTCGATGGGCGAAAATATTGATGTGAATTTCTTAATTGGCGGAACGGTTACAAGTCCGAAAATTTCGGCGCAGCTTGGCACCGGTATTTCAAATACGCTCACTTCGGTAAAAGACCAAGTAACCGATATGGCAAAACAAAAATTGGCTGACGAACAAGCTCGCCTGCAAGCCGAAGCGCAAGCAAAAGTAGATGCTGCCAAACAAAAAGCCGAAGCTGAAGTACAGGCAAAAAAACAAGAACTTGAAGATAAGGCAAAAGCCGAAGCGCAAAAACAAACCGATGCCGCAAAAGAAAAAGCTGCGCAGGGGCTAAAAAATGTTTTGAAAAAGTAAGGAATTTCTAATAAAAGACCGTCATTCCTGCGAAGGCAGGAATCTCCTAATGAATGAACGTGCTTTTTTGAGGGGATTCCTGCCTTCGCAGGAATGACGTAAAAGGGGGAACAAACGTAAAAAAAGGAATAATGTAAAAAGATAACCATGTTCAAAAAACTATTCCAACGCATACAATCATGGGTGTGGGCAACGCAAACGCTTCACGCCAATTCTCGCGTATTGCGCACGGCTCGCATTACGTGGTTTTCCTACAAGCGTTTTGTGGAAACTCGTTGCATTGAAAAAGCATCGGCGCTAACTTATTACAGTCTGCTTGCGCTTGTGCCGTTTATAGCCATGGCGTTTGCCATTGCCAAAGGTTTTAATATAGAAGCCACTATCGAAGATTTCTTAAACAAAACGTTTGCCGACAATCCGGAACTTGCCGTGCAATTACAAAAATTTGCAACTTCGTTGCTCAGCACCACCAATAGCGGTGTGATTGCCGGTGTGGGGTTGGTGCTGTTGTTTTGGTCGGTTATCAAACTTATGGGTAACATTGAAAGTGCGTTCAATCATATTTGGGCAGTGCAAAAACAGCGCAGTTTTACCCGTAAAATCAGCGATTACATTACTATTATATTGCTCACTCCGTTGCTTTTGTATTTGTCGAATAGCGCCACCGATTTTATTTCTTCGAGTGTGCAGTCAATTGCCGAGTGTACAGCGTGGGTGCGTTCGATTTCGGGACTTATAGTTTTCATTATCAATCTTTTGCCATACAGTTTAATTTGGTTGGCGTTTACGTTGCTTTATATGGTTATGCCCAATACGCGCGTTTCGTTTCGGGCGGCGTTTTTGGGTGGTTTTATTGCGGGTGTGGCGTTTCAAATTGTGCAATTTGGCTACATATACTTCCAAATCGGTGTGAGCAAATACAATGCAATTTATGGCAGTTTTGCCGCTTTACCGCTGTTTTTAATATGGTTGCAAACATCGTGGGTTGTGGTGTTGCTTGGTGCCGAAATTGCCTACGCTTCGCAAAATATTACCAATTTTGAAAGCGAAATCGCAAGCAATAATATGAGCCATTCGTTGAAAACCACCCTGTCGTTGTGGCTTTTGCACACAATTATTGTGCATTTTGAAGAAGGCAAACCGGCATTGCGACTTTCGGAATTAAGCGAAAAATTGTCAATTCCGCCAAAATTACTCAACACACTGCTTGTGCGCCTCGTAGACGCCAATTTGCTTTGCGAAAACAAAACTAATGATGAAAAAACATCAACATTTTCGCCTGCCGTGTCGCCCGATTTAATGACTGTGGGCTATTGCGTAACGCAACTTGAAACTATGGGGGTGAATGAAATTGCTATTCCGAATAATGAGCAATTTGTTGAATTTGTGAAGAGTGTTCGGTATGAAACGAATGGGAATGAAGTATTGTTAAAAAATATTGTTTAATTTTAATTTTTATAGTCATGTTTAAAACAAAAAAAGAAAGAGTATTATGGTCAATTGGTACGGTATTAAGTTGTTTGATTATACTTTACGTCACAGAAAAAATACCATTTACAAGCCCACATCAAGAACCAATATCACAAGAACAACTAAAAGAGAATATGGGTAAAGACCTCAAAGAAAAAATAGTTGAAATAGATGAAGTTAAAAATAAATTAGTAGATTCATTGAAGAGTAATTATTCAATAACGTTACCTGTGTATTACTATTTTAAGCAAAATAAACCTAAATTTGGTAGTGAATTGTTTGGACGGGAAGATTTATGGAACCAAAAAAACATAATTATCTATCTAAAAAATGAACATAATCTCAATGATTATAATTCAGATACTTTAATAAATGTAATGGAGTATGTGCTAAATAGTAAAACAGAGGAAGAATTGAGCACTTATTACAAAACAGGGTTACAAATAATTGAAGCGACTAATGTATATCATCTTTTTCCGGAGGTTCAACAATCCAACAAAAAATAAACCCTAAAACAAGAGGCGCAAGTTTGTAAACTTATGTCAAAAATGGGGAGGCCGTTAGAACAGGAAAAAATAACAATTTGGAAGTTGCGCCCGACACAAATAAGGGGTTTTACGATGAAAAAGATACAAATTATTGCTTGGACAACATTTTTAATTGGGATTGTCTTTAAATTTTTACACTATCCGGGTGCCTCACTTCTTTTACTACTCGGAGCATTGTTGCTGTTCATTCACAGCATAATTTATTTGTGCAAAAATGCGAAAACGAATTTACCAATATCGTTTCTACATTTGTCATATTCAATTTTGACAATATATGTTCTATTTCGATTTCAATATTGGCCGGGCTGTTCGTTGTTATTTCTTATTGGATTTTTTGTAACCGTTTTTTGTTTTTTTCTACTCTTTAAGAACAAAACTCAATTCAAACTTCCTCAAATATTTTTAGTTGTTTATTTTGTGTTTTTCTTTGTTTTATCATTCACACATTCGTACAAAATTTATTACTTATTCAATCTTAACACGGTATTGAACGGCGAAGCAAGGGAGACAAATTATAAATCTTGGGATGAATATAGTTGGTTTTTATACATTGCAAATAAGCAAGACGAAGTACTTGAAGCAAATCAGAAGGCTCAAAAGGTAGCAGAAGAATACTTAAAAATTACTCACAACAGAAACGCAGTTTTTGATTTAGAGTTGATAAAACAACACGAACAACAAATAAAAGACAAAAATTAGATAAATCCATAAGTAAAATGATATTGCATATTTTTTGTACCCACTGCTGAGGTGCAAATTTGTAACTTGTACCTTAAAACAAGAGGCACAAGTTGCAAACTTGCGCCAGACGGTGCACCCAATTTTGAAATTTTTTAATTCTCTTGTTATTTCAAAAATAGATGTACCTTTGCAGTTGTGATTTTGTCGCAAATTATTACAATATTTGCGACAATAGTAATTAAATAAATATGACAGAAAGCATTGAAACAAAAATAGTTAGAAAGACAAAACGAGCAAAAAACGATTTGCTGTTTTCCGTAGATATGTTCGCTAAATTCGGCAATGCAAAAGCAGTTAGTAAAGCATTGGAACGATTAACGAAAGAGGAAAAATTATATCGTGTCGCAACAGGTTTTTATGCTTTACCGAAAATGCACGATAATTTTGGTGTGATTTTGCCGAATATTGACGAAATCGCACTTGCCATTGCCAAACGAGACAAAGCGCGAGTTGTCCCCACGGGCAGTTATGCTCTTTACAAATTGGGACTTACTACGCAAGTACCTATGAATGTGGTGTATTATACGGACACTTCCGCCCGATTTGTCAAAATCGGCAAACGAACTATCAAATTTAAAAAAGCGAGTTCTCGTAATCTTGCTTTCAAGGGCGAAATCAGTATGTTAGCCGTTCAAGCGTTGCGTTCATTGGGAAAAGGAAACGCCACAGACGAAGAAATCGCACATATAAAAATGATTTTACAAAACGAAAATCCCACACATTTGAAACACGATTTATTGCTTGCACCTGTTTGGGTTCGTGAATTATTAACCGACAAAAAAGAAAAATAAAATGACTGATTTTGAGCATTTAAAGGAATGGTTACGGCTTTCCGACAACGATAAATTGATTTGTTTTAAGGCAATAACCGATAAATACGACTTGAAAATGCCAGCCGTCGAAAAAGATTGGTGGGTAACACAAACTTTGGCAATTATTTTCTCAATGAATTGTGCCAAGTCGCTGATTTTCAAAGGTGGAACTTCGCTTTCAAAAGCGTGGAAAATTATTGAGCGTTTTAGCGAAGATATTGATTTAGCGTTAGATAGGGAGTTTTTAGGTTTCGCAGGCGAATTGAGTAAAACGCAAATCAGTAAATTACGCTACGCCTCTTACAAATTTTTGACAGAAGAATTTACGCCCGAACTACAACAAAAATTTAAAGAATTAGGCTTTGCCGATGTTTTGGTAAAATACCGTGAAGTAGTCAATCACGACCAAGACCCGCTCGTAATCGAAATTTATTATCCGAAATTGACCGAAAAAGACATTTATTTGCGACCGGGCGTGTTGGTTGAAATTGGCAGTCGCTCACTCAAAGAGCCATTTTCGCCTCGTAAATTCAAAACTTTGGTAGCAGAAAATTACAGCGACAAATCATTTGCCGACAACGAGATAACAATTTCAACCGTCAATGTTGAACGCACGTTTTTAGAAAAAGTTTTCTTGTTACACGAAGAATATCAGCGACCAGTCGAGAAAAGACGAGTAGAGCGTTTGAGCCGACATTTGTACGATATTGAAAAAATATCGCAATCGCAATATTTTCAAAAAGCATTGTCGGACAGAGATTTATACAAGACAATCGTTGCACACCGAGACAAATTTTCGCATTTGGGCGGAGTTGATTACGCAAAACACGAGCCGAAATTTATAAATATCATTCCACCCGAAAGCGTGTTACCGCTTTGGGAAAAGGACTATGCTGAAATGTCGGAAAGTATGATTTACGGAGAGAAATTGAGTTTTAAAGAGTTGATTGACAATGTAAAACGAGTAAATGAAAAAATAAATAGAGTAGAATGGTGGTAAAAAAACTGTATACAACGGGCAGAATTCTATATTTAAAACCAAATAAAAACCAATAAAAATTCAATATTTTTACACATCTTTGCACAACTTAATAAAATGAAATACAAAATATGAAAACCACACAAAAACTCTCATTTTTAGAAAAATGCGCTTACGGTGCCGGCGATATGGCGTGCAATCTTTTTTGGGGATTAATCGTACTTTCGGGCGCGTTTTACACCGAATATTTTGGTTTAGCTCCGCAAGCTGCAGCGTTAATGATGCTTATTGTACGCTGCCTCGATATTACTTTCGATGTATTTATCGGCGCCATTGCCGATAGAAAAAACACAAAATACGGACGCTTTCGTCCGTGGATTTTATATGGTGTGGTGCCATTTTGCGTGATTGGTTTTTTTACATTTTTTACGCCAGATTTTTCGGAACCTATGAAATTGGTTTATGCGTATGCAACCTATTTGGTGTTTATGCTTATGTATTCGGTTGTGAATGTTCCCTACGGCGCATTGATGGGTGTAATTTCGGAAGACCCGAAAGAGCGGACGGAAGTTTCGGCATTTCGTAATATTTTTGCACAAATTGGTTGTTTGGTGGTGTATGGAACGCTGTTTTCTACCGTTTCGTATTTTCAAAAAGCGCATACTATGACACCGCAAAAGGCGTTTTCGTCGGTGGTATTTATTTATGCAATTATTGTGTGTGTGTCGCTGCTTGCCACCTTCTTTTTTACTCGTGAACGAGTAGCTCCGGTAAAAGAAGAAAAAAATAAACTTTCCGACGATGTGAAAGACCTCGTGGCAAACCGTCCGTGGATTACGCTTACCATTGCCGGAATTATGCTTTTGGTATTTATATTTTGCCACAACGGTTTGACGGCGTATTATGCAAAATATTTTGTTGCCAATACCGAAATTCAAGAAAAAGCTACTATTGTGGAAATTAAAACCGATGAACAAAATCATGCTGTTTATGTATTAGATAATGGATTTGTGGATTACAGCGCAAAACCACGCTCAATGCCAATAAAAAGCAGTAGCGACACTTCTTCCGTTCCGGTAGAGCGTTCGTTTTTAACCGAAATTAATGGCGAATTTGTAAACATAGCCGCCGCGCGAGGCTCTGACACAAAACCACAAGTGGGCGATACGGTTGCGTATTTCATAAATAAAGTAAGCGGCAAATTCCTCGGATTTGAACTCAATTGGGAAATTTTGCTCACACTTTTGCTTTCAATTTCTTCGATTGTAACTATTATTGGCACGTTGCTCATTCGCCCCATTGTGGCGCATTTTGGTAAAAAGCCTACGTGGATTGCTTGTTTCGTTTTGGCATCGCTTGTGTCAATTGCCTTTTATTTTGTGCCGAAAGAATCGTTGGGCATAATCATTATTTTGCAAACATTATTTACTTTGTTTATAGGTCCCGCAGGTTTTATAATGTGGAGCATGTATGCCGACGTAGCCGATTACGCCGAAGTAAAAACCGGCAGACGCGCTACGGGATTGATATTTTCGTCGGCAACTATGGCGCAAAAATTGGGAAATACGTTGGCAAATACCTTACCGTTGTTTGCCCTCGGCGCAATTGGTTTTATAGCCAACGACGTTACCATGACCGATGCTACACGTCATGCCGTATTGGTAATTTTTGCACTTTTCCCATTGGTTGGGTCGGTTTTTGCCATCAGCGCATTGTGTTTTTATAAAATCGACGAAAAAATGATACAGGAAAATTCTGCGAAATTGGCGGAGATGAAGAAATTAGGAAATAGGGATTAGGAGACAACCTCGTCTCCTAAAACTAAACTTGTATCTGCCGCTGAATACTCTGTTCAAGCGAAATAAACGTTTCGGTACTTGCTATGCCGGCAATATTTTGAATTTGCGTGTTCAGAATTTTCATTAAATGATGATTGTCTAAGGCATAGATTTTCAAAAACAGACCGTAATTTCCGGTAATATAATGACATTCAACTATTTCGGGTATTTTTTTTAATTCTTCGAGAACGCTTGTGTAGGCACTGCCTTTTTCAAAATGCACGCCGATGTAAGCACACGTGGTGTAACCCAAAGCGCGTTCTTCAATAATATATTTTGCACCTTTAAATAATCCGGCTTCTTCCAATTTATTCACTCGCTGATGAATGGCAGCTCCCGAAACGCCGCATGCACGAGCAATTTCCAAAAATGGCATACGGGCATTTTCCATCAATAAATTCAAAATTTTTTCGTCAATCTGGTCTATTTGGTGCGACATGGTATTTAATCTATTTGTTTCGTTTTTTCAATTCATCACGTATAAGCGATGCTTTTTCATAATCTTCGTTGTTGATTGCGATTTGCAATAAATCTTGCAATTCTTCGTCGCGTTTCATCGCAAATTCCATTTCGGGCGTTTCTTGCGGAGCGTTTTCGTCGCTTGCCGGTTGCGCCTCAATATCAATTCCGGCACGGTCAACCACCGATTGTTCGGCGTAAATAGGGCATCTGAAACGAATAGCCAGAGCTACGGCATCGCTTGTGCGCGAATCCAATTCAACACGCATATTGCCTTGCTGTGCAATTATTTTGGAATAAAACACACCTTCCTGCAACCGGTAAATATACACTTCGGTAAGCGTGATGTCGAACGAGCGGGCAAAACCGTAAAACAAATCGTGCGTGAGTGGGCGAGGAGCGTGCAAATTTTCCATTTCCATGGCAATAGCCTGCGCCTCCACACCACCTATAATAATAGGTATACGGCGAGTTCCTGTGTTTTCGCCAAGTATGAGCACGTAGGCGTTGTCCTGCATTTTGCTGAACGAAAGTCCTATTATTTGTAATTTTATTTTGGTCATGGGGTGTGAATAATTGCTCCAAAGATACAAATTAATTGATAATTGACAATTGACAATTAACGATTTTTTTCTGAATTGACTAATCGGTTATTGGCTGTGCCGAGCTAAAGGTTCAGTTACTCAGTTATTCAATTCGTCAATTCGTCAGTAAATCCTGCCTATTTGTCAGAAAAAATCGCGTGGCATAATCTTTGACAAAATGAGGGAAATTAAAAAATGTATAACTAAAACACAAATACTATGCAAACAGGAAAAATAGGTGTTACCACCGAAAACATCTTCCCGATTATTAAAAAATTCTTGTATTCCGACCAGGAAATTTTCCTTCGTGAATTGGTTTCAAATGCCGTAGATGCTACGCAAAAATTGAAAACTTTGGCAAAACTTGGCAGTTACACCGGCGATATGAGCAATGCAACGGTACAAATTTCTGTCAATAAAGAGGCTAAAACAATTACAATTTCCGACCAGGGAATTGGTATGACTGCCGAAGAAATTGAAAAATATATCAATCAAATTGCGTTTTCGGGTGCCGAAGAATTTTTAGATAAATACAAAGATAACGTTGATGCCATAATCGGACATTTTGGTTTGGGCTTTTATTCATCGTTTATGGTTGCCCAAAAAGTTGAAATTATTACAAAATCGTATCAAGACGGTGCACAAGCCGTAAAATGGGAATGCGACGGCAGCCCCGATTACAGTATTACCGAAATTACGAAAGATGCAGTAGGAACCGACATTGTGCTACACATTGCCGAAGATTCGGAAGAATATTTGGACGAAAACAAAATAGAAACTTTGCTTTCAAAATATTGCAAATTTTTGCCCATACCAATTGTGTTTGGCAAAATAAAAGAATGGAAAAACGGCGCATACCATGATACCGGTAAAGACAAAATTATAAACAACCCCACGCCGGCGTGGACAAAAAAACCGGTAGATTTGACCGACGAGGATTATGCGAAATTTTATCGCGAACTCTACCCAATGGCAGAAGAACCATTGTTTAATATTCATTTGAATGTGGATTACCCTTTCAATTTGACCGGAATTTTGTATTTCCCCAAAATTCGCAACAATTTTGAGGTGCAAAAAAATAAAATTCAACTCTATTGCAATCAAGTGTTTGTGACGGATTCGGTTGAGGGAATTGTGCCCGATTATTTAACATTGTTGCACGGCGTGCTTGATTCGCCTGATATTCCGCTTAACGTTTCGCGCAGTTATTTGCAAAGCGACCAAAATGTGAAAAAAATCTCGAATCACATTACCAAAAAAGTAGCCGACCGTTTGTACGATATTTTTAAATCGAACCGTGAAGATTTTGAGAAAAAATGGGACGACCTCAAACTTTTCATTACCTACGGAATGTTGAGCGACGAGAAATTTTACGAACGTTCCGAAAAATTCGCCTTGCTTAAAAATACCGACAGCAAATATTTTACTTTCGAAGAATACAAAACCTTAATCAAAGATATTCAGACCGATAAAAACGGAACTTTGGTGTATTTGTACACAACCGACCCGCAAGCGCAATACAGTTACATTCAAAAAGCGAAAAATAAAGGTTACGATGTGTTGGTTTTAGACGGTCATTTAGATGCGCATTTGATTGGTCAATTGGAGCAAAAATTTGAAAAAACGCATTTTGCCCGTGTGGATTCCGATATTATCGAAAAAATTATTTTAAAAGAAGATTTAGAACAATCGCATTTGAGTGCCAATGATTTACAAGATTTATCGGTACTGTTTGAAACCGAAAATCAATCGGCGCAATTCAGCGTGCAATGCGAAAAACTTTCGTCTGCCGAAATGCCAATTGTAGTTACGCAATCGGAATTTATGCGCCGCATGAAAGATATGGCGGCAATGAATCCGGGAATGAGTTTTTACAGCCAATTGCCCGATAGTTACAACCTTATTGTAAACACTGCGCACCCGATTATCGAAAAAATAAACGATGATAAAAACGCTGCTTTATACGAAAAATTGCAGGATTTAACAAGCAAAATAACTGCTGCGCAAGAAGAAAAAACAGCTCTTGACAAACAAAACGAAGGCAAAAAAGACGAAGAAATTCCGAGTGCCGACAAAGAAAAAACTACCGATTTGCAAAAAACAATCAGCGGTTTGGAAAACGAAAAACGTACTGCGCTTAAAGACTATGCAAAATCACAAGCCGTTGTAAAACAATTGATTGACTTGGCTTTGATTTCAAATAATATGTTGAAAGGCGAGGATTTGGAGAAATTCGTTCACAGAAGTGTTGAATTGATAAAATAGAAAAGAAGAACGCAAATGACGCAAAACGCGCAAATTTACACAAAATAAAATTTGTGTTGATTTGCGTTTTTTTGCGTCATTTGCGTTCTAAATCACTTTATCTTAGCGACTTATAATTCATGCAAAACCAATCCACTACGCAGTTTCGGTTCAAACCATGTAGTTTTTGGAGGCATTATACAATCATTATCGGCAATGTTCATCAATTGTTCCATAGAAACGGGGAACAAAGCAAAGGCTGCTTTCATTTCGCCGCTATCGACACGGCGCTTCAATTCGCCCAAACCACGAATACCGCCTACGAAATCAATGCGTGTGCTGCGGCGAAGGTCGGTAATATCTAACAATGGTGTTAAAATTTGTTCGGTCAAAATGGTTACATCGAGTACCGCAATTGGGTCGGCATCGTTGAATGTGCCTTGTTTGGCGGTTAGTGAATACCACTCGCCTTCGGCATAGAATGAGAAATTGTGTAACGCATTTGGTTTGTAAATTTCACTTCCTTTTTTCTCAACAACGAATGATTTTTCGAGTTTTGCCAAAAATTCTTCAACTGTCAATCCATTTAAATCTGTTACCAAACGATTGTAGTCAATAATTGTCAATTGATTGGCTGGGAAATTTACCGAAAGGAAGAAATTATAATCTTCATTTCCGGTGTGGTTCGGATTGTTTTTGCGACGTTCGGCACCCACAAGCGCAGCCGCAGCGGTGCGGTGGTGTCCATCGGCAACGTAGAGAAAATCAACTTCATTAGCAAAAATTTGTTCTATGCGTTTGATTTTTGCATCGTTTTCGATTACCCATACATGATGTCCAATTCCGTCGTCGGCTACGAAATTATACACAGGGTCAATCAAAATTGCATCGTGAATTATCATATCTAATTCCATGTTGTTTTTGAATGCAAAAAACACCGGCTCGGCATTGAAATTGGTGTAACGCACGTGGTTCATGCGGTCTTCTTCTTTATCGGGACGAGTTAATTCGTGTTTGCGAATTATGTTATTTTCATAATCTTCAACACTTGCTGCTCCCACAATTCCGTACTGCGTTTTGCCGTTCATGGTTTGCGCATAAATATAATAACACGGTTTTGCGTCTTGTACAAACACGCCGTCGGCAATTAATTTTTGCAAATTTTCTTTTGCTTTGTCGTACACCGGTTGCGAGTGAATATCAATATCTGCCGGAAGGTCAATTTCGGGTTTTATAACATGGTAAAATGAAAGCGCATTGTCGCCCGCCTCTTGTTTTGCCTCTTCGGAATTTAATACATCATACGGACGCGAAGCAATTTTTGTAACTAAATCTTTTTGAGGACGATAGCCTCGGAATGGTTTTACTATTGACATGATTGTACGATTTTGGGTATTAATGTGGCTTCGAGAGCCTCAGCCACCGGTAACCCCGAAGTTTTGGTCGCAGCCGG
>WQTX01000020.1 GCA_009786075.1 Bacteroidota bacterium
GGCTCTACGGTTTTTGGAATTTTTGAAGAAAAACCCTCGGCGCGTATTTGCGATAGTGTGATTTGGCAGGGATTGTTGTAAAAATAATCGGTAATTGTTAATTGTTAATTGTTAATTGATTTGTATTTTCGTAGCCACAAAATTTATAGCAATGAACAACAAAACACTCCCTTTTTCAAAGTCTCAAATAAAAGAAATAATTGCCCAACACCCTACGCCGTTTCATATTTACGACGAGGAGGCAATGCTCGAAAATGCTCGAAAATTCAAAGCCGCCTTTGCGTGGAACAAAGGTTTTAAAGAATTTTTTGCCGTAAAGGCAAATCCCAATCCTTATATTATAAAATTGCTTGCAGGTTGTGATTTTGGTTGCGATTGCAGTTCCTACCCCGAATTGTTGCTTGCCGCGAAAGCAGGCGTAACGGGTGAAAACATTATGTTTTCCTCGAACAACACCGCTGCCTACGAATTTCAAAAAGCACGTGAACTTGGTGCAGTCATAAACCTTGACGATATAAGCCACGTAGAATATTTGGAAAAAAAAGCAGGTTTACCCGATTTGATTTCATTCCGTTTCAACCCCGGTGCACTCAAAGAAGGCAATGCCATAATCGGACACCCCGAAGAGGCAAAATACGGTTTTACCGAAGCGCAATTGTTTGAAGGTTACCGTTTGTTGCAGCAAAAAGGCGTAACACGTTTCGGCATACACACAATGGTTGCTTCAAACGAACTCAATGCTGATTATTTTGTGGAAACTGCCGAAATTATGTTTAATCTTATTGCGCGTCTGCACAATGAATTGGGCATACGATTTGAATTTGTGAATTTGGGCGGCGGCATTGGTATTCCCTATCACCCCGACCAAACTGCGGTTGACATGAATTATGTAAGCGCAGGAATTAAACAAAAATACAATGAAATTATTGTGCCGAATAATCTTAACCCGCTCGCTTTATATTTTGAATCGGGGCGTTACATTGCCGGACCTTACGGCTATTTGGTTACAAAAGTAAAACATTTTAAACATACCTATCGCGATTATGCCGGCGCTGATGCAAGTATGCACAATTTAATGCGACCTGCGTTGTATGGTGCATATCATCATATTACGGTAATGGGCAAAGAGAACGAAGCACACAATTATATATATGATGTAACCGGCTCGCTCTGCGAAAACAACGATAAATTTGCAATTCAACGCAATTTACCAAAACTTGAAATCGGCGATATTTTGGTAATTCACGATACCGGTGCACACGGGTATTCTATGGGATTTAACTATAATGCAAAATTGCGTTCGGCAGAATTATTGCTGCGCCCGAATGGCAGTGTGCTGAAAATTCGTCGTGCCGAAACTGTTGAGGATTATTTTGCAACGCTTGATTTTGCGAAATTAGAGGAGTTTAAATAAATTTTGTTTTTTGAGAAAAGTTTGTATCTTTGTAAGGTAATTTTTATTCATATAAATATGTACATCTATCATAATATTATCAATATTAATCCCGAAAAACGCTTTGGAAAACCGTGTATAAGAGAAACTCGCATTACGGTTTACGATGTGTTGGAGTGGTTGTCGGCAGGTATGACTTACGAAGAAATTCTTGCAGATTTTCCGGAACTGACACGACAGGACATTCTTGCCAGCCTTGCTTTTGCCGCACAACGAGAACGAACTTTGCAATACGTTTGATATGAAGTTGCTGTTTGACCAAAATATTTCGTTTCGTGTAGTACGTTTACTTCCCGATAGTTTTGCCGATAGCCGACATATTCGGCAAGTTGGCTTGAACGACCGGAATGACATAGAAATATGGCAGTTTGCCAAACAAAATGATTTTACGATTGTTACTTTTGATGCTGATTTTTTTGATATTTCGGTATTAAAAGGCTTTCCGCCAAAAATTGTTTGGTTACGTACCGGAAATATGACTACCACTGAAATAGCGGAATGTATGCTTCTTAATTATTCAAATATCGTTTCTTTTATCAACAATCCTAACCAGAGTTGTCTGGAAATTAGTTAATATGTCCCAATCATTTAAAATTCTAATCTCTAATAACTAAATTATATGTTACCAAACGTAAACCCAACTCAAACGCAAGCGTGGAAAGCGTTAGAAGCCTATTATGCTTCGTTTCAAAACACGCAAATGAAAGATTTATTTGCAGCTGATGCCAATCGTTTTTCAAAATTTTCATTGCGTTTTGAAGATATTCTTATAGATTTTTCAAAAAACCGAATTGATGAAAAAGTAATGTCGCTACTTGTGCAATTGGCTCAAGAATGTGGACTAACTGACGCTATCAACGCAGAATTTTCCGGCGAAAAAATCAACAAAACCGAAGACCGTTCGGTGTTGCACATTGCGCTTCGCAATCGTAGTAATACGCCAATTATGAGCGAAGGGAAAGACGTGATGCCCGGAATTAATGCCGTGCTTGCGCAAATGAAAGATTTTTCGGAGCAACTGATTTCGGGCTCTTGGAAAGGCTACACAGGCAAAGCTATTACCGACATTGTAAACATTGGTATCGGCGGTTCCGATTTAGGTCCGTTGATGGTTACCGAGGCTTTGAAACCATACAAAAAACAAAATATCAACGCACATTTTGTATCGAATGTTGACGGCACGCACATTGCCGAAACGTTGAAACGAGTAAATCCCGAAACTACATTATTTATTGTAGCATCGAAAACATTTACCACCCAAGAAACTATGACCAACGCCGAGAGCGCAAAATCATGGTTTTTGGCAGCGGCGAAAAACGAAGCGTTTGTAAAAAATCACTTCGTAGCATTGAGTACCAACGCCAAAGCAGTTGCCGATTTTGGCATTGACACCAAAAATATGTTTGAATTTTGGGATTGGGTAGGCGGTCGTTATTCGTTGTGGTCGGCTATTGGGCTTTCAATTGCTTGCACTTTGGGCTACGAAAATTTCGTGGAACTTTTGGAAGGTGCTCACGCAATGGATAATCATTTCAAAAATACCGATTTCGATAAAAATGCGCCGGTAATTCTTGCGCTTATTGGCTTATGGTACAATAATTTCTATGGAGCAGAAACCGAAGCAATTCTTCCATACGACCAATATTTACATCGTTTTTCGGCATATTTCCAACAGGGAAATATGGAAAGTAACGGTAAATATGTAGATAGAAACGGCAAAAAAGTGAACTACCAAACCGGTCCAATTTTGTGGGGTGAACCGGGAACAAACGGACAACATGCTTTTTACCAGTTAATACACCAAGGCACAAAATTAATTCCGTGCGATTTTATGGCGCCGGCAATTTCGCACAATCCGATTTCCGACCATCACCCAAAACTGTTGGCAAACTTTTTCGCACAAACCGAAGCCTTGATGATGGGAAAAACTGCCGCACAGGTGCAAGAAGAATTGCAAAAAGCCGGAAAATCGCCTGCCGAAATCAACGAATTGCTGCCATTTATGGTATTTGAAGGAAATATTCCTACCAACTCATTGTTGTTCAAAAAATTAACTCCTCGCACTTTGGGCGCATTGATAGCAATGTATGAACACAAAATTTTTGTACAAGGCGTTATTTGGAACATTTTCAGTTTCGACCAATGGGGTGTGCAATTGGGCAAACAGTTGGCAAACGTAATTTTACCCGAATTGCTGAACGAAAACGCCGTTACCAGCCACGATGCTTCGACTAATGGGTTGATAAATGAGTATAAGGCTATGCGGAAATAAAACTTTTTGAAAGTATTTTTGAACGCAGATGACACAGATAACACGGATTTTCACAGATTAAATATTTTAAAAAATCTGCGGCAATCTGCGTAATCCGTGTCATCTGCGTTCTTTTCCCTTTTTATGCAAAAAAACTACCCACATATCGGCACCGTTGAAATTGTTGTAAACAAACGCCTGAAACGCATCAATCTAAAAGTGCAAAAAACAGGTGTGGTACAACTTTCCATGCCGCATGCAAAACATTTGCCCGAAGCAGAAAAATTTTTACTGCAACGCAGCGATTGGATTCTAAAAACCAAACAAACGGTTGAGCAAAAATTGCAAAAAAAATTATTGCTCAGTGATACCGAAAAAATCACTCCTCAGCACGATTTACGTTTTGTAGAAATTGAAAGCGTCAAACAAATACGAGCAAAAATAAGCGAAACGGAAATTATTATTTTCATTTCGCCGAACATAGACCGCAGCACCAAACAAGTGCAGGATTTTATACGAAAAGTTCGCGAACAGGCATTGCTCTACATGGCGCAAGATTTTATTCCGCAACGCTTGGCGCAACTTGCCGCTGAACATACATTTCGTTACTCACAATGCAAAATTTCGAGAGCAGCAACTCGCTGGGGAAGTTGCTCGCATAGTGATACCATAAATATTAGTTGCTACATTATGCTACTGCCGCCGCATTTGATTGATTTTATTTTGCTCCACGAATTGACGCACACCATACACAAAAATCACGGCAAGGAATTTCATGCACATTTGCAACGTTGTTTGCACAAACCCGAAAAAGATTATGAACGGGAAATCCGGCGGTATTCTATTGCGAATTAATTATACCACCGAGCTATACGATTAAATATTTTTTGATTTTTGCTGACAAACGACAATACATTGAGCAAAAACGGAAACCGAATAATTGCTCGCTGTATGCGCAGGCGATTTTTAATTTCTCGCTGAATGCGTTTTTTCAAAGCCTCTTCGTAAAGTTTTGTTTTTTGTGCCGAAAAATCCTGCGTTTGCACACAATCAACAGCTTGCAAAGCTGCCAAACGTCCACTCAACATAGCATTACCAATGCCGCCGCCCGAAATGGGGTCTATCAACGAAGCCGCATCGCCACAAATCATAAAACCTTCGCCGGAGCAATTAAATACATTATTATTATATGGTACTAAACCACCTTGAATAGGCGAAATTATGCGAGCATTGGCAAAACGTTTCTTCAATTCTTCGTCGCCACTAATCCATTGCTGCATAATTGCTTGTATGTTTTCCGGTTGTGTTTTTAGTTTTTCAATTGCTCCGCCAAAACCAACATTGCAAATTCCGTTTGCCATTGGGAAAATCCACAAATAACCCGGAAAATATTCTTTTTTGTAGTGTAATTCTATACTTTGCGCATCACAACCACTCACGCCTTCGTAGTAAGCTCGAATGGCAACGCCGTTTTCTTTTTCGGAATATTTTTCGCCGGTCAATTGTTGTGCAATGTTCGATTTTGCACCATTTGCAACTATCAATAAATAAGTTTTATATGTATTTCCTTGCGCATCGTGCAAAATAAATCCTTGTTCCGTTTTTTCTTGGTTACTGAGCTTGTCGAAGTATTGTACCGGCGTTTGTTGAAAAACTTCAACATTTTGAGAATTGCGTTGCACCAACGAAAACAAAAAATTGTCGAAAAATTCACGTTTGCATACGTAGCCAAAATTTTTCAAGTTTAGCACAGAGCGATTATTTTTATACACGAATGTTGTGCTACTCATTGTTTGCTTTTCGGCAAATTGCATAAATTCATCGTAATATTCTTGTGAAATTGCCCGTAAGGTATTCACGCTGCGGTCACACACGCCATCGCCGCAAATTTTAGGGCGGGGAAATGTTTCTTTTTCAAACAATGCTACACGGCAGTTTGATTGTGCCAACGTGAGTGCAGCAGCACAACCGGCTGGTCCGGCTCCTATTATGGCTATGTCGAAGGAGAGCATTGTAATTTCGATTTTTATTATTTCACTTTTACCAAATACACCGTACTTCGAGCACTTCCTTGTTTCTCAATCATTCCTTTGTTCTGTAAATCAGATAAAATCCTTTTTACCGTTGGGTTAGGAATATTCAATTTATTGGCAATTTCGCTTGATTTTACGCCCGAATAATTTTGAATGATTGTCAAAATTGCTTTTTCACGAGGCGAAAGTTGCGCTTCTATGCCGCTTTGTTCAAGTTTTTTCATCAATTGCGTTTGAATGTTACACAAAGAGTTTAAAAAAAAGTTAATCCAAACGGTTATATTTTCATTAGGTCGCAGTGCTTGACACGTTCGCAATGCTTGATAATACTCCGATTTGCGGCTTTCAATTTCATGCTCAAAACTCACATATTGTATCCATTTATATCCATTTTTCAATAACAAAAGCGTTGAAAGCAAGCGGCTTAACCGTCCGTTGCCGTCTTGAAACGGGTGTATGCTCAAAAATTCATATACAAACGCCGCACATTTTATTAATGTATGTACTTCTTTTTCTGTATTATACCATTCAATTAATTGTCTAACAGCGTCTTCGGTAGCAAAACCTGCATCGGTAGTTTGAAAAATAATCTGCCGAGTTCCGTCAACAAACGTTGCCTCCACTGCGTTGCTATGCTGTTTGTAATCGCCCTTGTGCCACTCGTCTTTTGTGCTGTATTTCATCAACAAATTGTGCAAACTTTTGATATTATTTTCGGTAATAGCAATATCGTCATAACTTTCCGAAATCAAATCAAGCACATCAAAATAACCGACAACTTCCTGCGAATCTCTATCGGTAAGTTTCGTAATATCAATGTTTTTCAGCAAAACATCAATTTCTTCGTTGGTCATTTGATTACCCTCTATACGATTTGAAGCACCCACGCTACGCACCGTTGCAATAGATTTTAATTGTTTTAAACTTTGCCCTTCGCGCCGTTCTATTGCTGTCCATTCCGCGTCGAAACGGTCTATTACACTGATTAGATTTATCAATTTCCAATCAATATTCATTGAAAAGCTAAACACTTGATTTACCATAACTTATATTTTTGAGTGATACGATATGAGCCGCAAATATACGATAATGATACGATAATGCCAAATGTTTTTAATGAAAAATGATACGATATGAGCCGCAAATATACGATAATGATACGAAAAATAATTTCGGTTTTGTTCGATATTTTTGTCAAAAACATTGAAGATAAAAAAATGCTATTACTTTTGCATACTTTATTGTCGTAATAAATATGCGCTTCAAGAAGTAAATGAGGCTCAAGACAAACATCGTCCTTTCAACAATTTATATGAACTTTCCGGAAATTTATCTGACTCTATTGAGCAAGAATTGCGCACGGCTCTTAACCGGGAAACAACAGAAGACGACACGCACCCAAGTCCAAATGACAGATTCCGCTATATTGCAAATATCGATAGTGCCGCCGTTAGTTACGATACTTCGTTGATAAGGGATTTATTCACAGATTGGAACGGCATTACGGCAGAGATGACTAAGGAGGTTGAAGCGCAATATTAGTGAAGTAGTCGAAACAAACTTTGCCTAAATTGAAATTTTTAAAAATCCTTTTTGTAGTTCAATGCCGCAAAGAGATTTTTTTCATTTCCCGCCAAAATGTCATAAAAATTCTGCCAAATAAAAAGCCCTTTTTCCATTTTTTATACATTTTTCTGCCACATTTACACCGAAAATACAAAAAAATCGTATGGCACAATCATTGACAAACGAAAAGAAAAAATTCGTATAAACAATTTAAAACATAAATACAATGGGAAAAATTATTGGAATCGATTTAGGAACTACCAATTCATGCGTTTCTGTGATGGAAGGAAACGAGCCGGTGGTAATTCCAAACAGCGAGGGAAAACGAACAACTCCTTCGATTGTTGCTTTTGTGGACAATGGCGAGCGTAAAGTGGGCGACCCTGCAAAACGTCAAGCTATTACCAATCCGGAGAAAACTATCAACTCTATCAAACGCTTTATGGGCGAAACGTTTGACCAAGTGGCAAACGAAATTCCCCGCTCGCCATACAAAGTAGTGCGTGGCGACAACAATACGCCTCGCGTGCAAATAGACGACCGCAAATTTTCGCCACAAGAAATTTCGGCAATGATTTTGCAAAAAATGAAAAAAACCGCCGAAGATTATTTGGGTCAAGAAGTTACCGAAGCGGTTATTACCGTGCCTGCGTATTTCAACGACAGCCAACGTCAAGCTACCAAAGAAGCGGGCGAAATTGCCGGTTTGACCGTAAAACGTATCATTAACGAGCCGACTGCCGCAGCGTTGGCGTATGGTTTGGACAAAGCGCATAAAGATATGAAAATTGCAGTATTCGACCTTGGCGGCGGTACGTTCGATATTTCAATTCTTGAATTGGGCGACGGCGTGTACGAAGTAAAATCAACCAATGGCGATACTCACTTGGGCGGCGACGATTTTGACCAAGTAATTATCGACTGGTTAGCTGACGAATTTAAAAAAGAACACAACATTGATTTGCGTAAAGACCCAATGGCATTGCAACGTTTGAAAGAAGCTGCCGAAAAAGCGAAAATTGAGCTTTCGAGTTCATCTTCTACCGAAATCAATTTGCCTTACATTATGCCGGTTGACGGTATTCCGAAACACTTGGTGCGCACGCTTACCCGCGCTCAATTCGAGCAATTGGCAGATAAATTAATTCAAGCCGTAATTCCGCCGTGTGCGCAAGCGTTAAAAGACTCAAACCTTTCGGCATCGGAAATCGACGAGGTTATTTTGGTTGGTGGTTCTACCCGTATTCCTATCATTCAAGATAAAGTACAACAATTCTTTGGAAAAGTTCCTTCAAAAGGTGTGAACCCCGACGAAGTGGTGGCAGTAGGCGCTGCAATTCAAGGCGGTGTGCTTGCCGGCGATGTGAAAGATGTATTGTTGCTCGACGTTACTCCGCTTTCACTCGGTATTGAAACCATGGGCGGCGTGATGACAAAATTGATAGAATCGAACACGACAATTCCAACCAAAAAAGCGGAAACATTCTCAACCGCAAGCGACAACCAACCTTCGGTGGAAATCCACATTTTGCAAGGCGAACGTTCAATGGCGCGCGACAACAAAACAATCGGTCGTTTCCACTTAGACGGTATTCCACCTGCTCCACGCGGCATACCGCAAATTGAGGTAACTTTCGATATTGATGCAAACGGAATTTTGCACGTAAGCGCCAAAGACAAAGCTACCGGCAAAGAGCAATCAATCCGTATAGAAGCAAGTTCGGGTTTGAGCGATGCCGAAATAAAACGTATGCGCGACGAAGCAAAAGCCAACGAAGCCGCCGACAAAGAGGCAAAAGAACGCATTGACAAATTGAACCACGCCGACAGTTTGATTTTCCAAACCGAAAAACAATTGAAAGAGTTTGGCGAAAAACTCCCTGCCGACAAAAAAGCCCCAATTGAAGCGGCTCTCGCCAAATTGAAAGAGGCTCACAGCAAACAAGACCTTGCTGCTATTGACGCTGCAAGCAACGAACTCAATACTGTGTTCCAAGCGGCGAGTCAAGAGATGTATGCTAATGCGCAGAATGCACAACAAGGTGCGCCTAATGAGCCACAGGGTGCACCGAATGGTGGCGGTGGGCAATCTGATGAAGTAACTGATGTCGATTTTGAAGAGGTCAAATAGTTCAGTTGAAAATTGACAGTTGAAAATTGAAAATGAAAGCGGTAGGACGAAAGTTTTACCGCTTTTTTTTGGTTTTTTTAGAATATTTTTTGCTCCGCAAATGGTTGAAAACCATTTATAACCCAGCCCAACAACGCCTTGGGGAAACAATAAAAATACCTATATGCGCCTTGAAAAGGCAACATAAATTATGTCTTGAAAAATCATTTTGCCCCAAAAAAAACAGCATAAACTACGTCCAAAGATATTTTTCATCGAAATCAACGTTATATTCTCGCAAAAATTTCACATATTCCTCTTGAAATGTCTCGTTTTTGTGATGTTGTTTTTGTTTTTCAATGTATTTTTCTACAATTGCCACTTTCGATTGACTAACCGAATAACCTGCATAACCACCTTGCCACGCAAAAAAACGATAATGCTCGCCTTTGCCTTTAATCCAACGACTACTGTTACGTTTTATTTCTTCAACAAATTGTGCTAACGATATATTTTTCGACATTGTTGTTAAAATGTGTACATGATTTTCCGTTCCGTTAATCATAATCGGCAAGGCATTGTTTGCCTTGATTATTCCACCAATGTAGGCATACAATTCTTTTTCGTCTTCGGGGCAAATTGTTACATCATTATTTTTGATATGAAAAACAATGTGAACATACAATTTTGATAATGATTGTGGCATGATTTTATTTTTTTGCAAAATTACACAAAATTAGGTTTAATAGACAAAATTATGTTACCTTTCAAGGTGCATATTGGCATTTTTATTTTTGTGTCATGAATGGTTGAAAACCATGTATAACCCAGCCCAATCCCAACGGGTTGGGTAAAAAATACACATACCATTATACGCCTTGTAAAGGCAGCATAGTTTATGTTTTGTGAAATTATATTGCCTTTGCAAGGCGCATATAGGTGTTTTTTATTGTTACCCCAAGGCGTTGCGTTGGGCTGGGCTATAAATGGTTTTCAACCATTCGCAAGGCGTAAATTTCTTGTGGTTGAAAGTTTTATTGCTTTTTTTGTTTTGGTATTCTAAAAATTCGTATTATTGCTCAGTTATAAAACGAAAAAATAAAATCAGTGTCTACAAGCACTTTATGATACTTATTGGAAAAATAGCGAATTACTGCTATTCTTGTACTATCATTTTCCACAATTTGAGCCCTTTATAAAGGGCACACTTCAAGAATAAGTATGTGAAACGCCGTGTGTAGCGGCGTGGAGCAACTTGCCGGAAGTGTGGGCGTGGAAACCTGATAGTCAGACAGGTTGTTTCCACGCTATTTTTTTATCAAAATTTAATCTGAACAAACAATAACATCAAAAACAAATATTTATGTATCAAACATTTACAAAAAACAAGTTTTTTTTAACAACAGCACTATTGCTGTGTTTTTGCGTTTTTACAAATAACGCAATAGGGCAAAATACAGACGGTTACATTATGCAGATAAACGGTGACAATATTTATCTGAAACTACACACTTCCAACGTAAAAGTTGGAGAAGTATTATCAGTTATGAGCGAGGGCGGTTACATAAGAGACCCCAAAACAGGACAGAACATTCCGATTGTCCCCGAAGTTATAGGACAGATAAAAGTAATTCAAGTTACCAACGCTTATTCCATTGGAAAAGCATACGGAAATACCGAAACAGACCAATTAGCCGATGCAATGACGATAAAAAAAGGGACTTTGTTGCAAACTGACGGCTACGGCGCAACAGGCGTTATTATAGCTCCTGCCGAGTTGAATTTCCCACAAGGAATGAATACTATGGTTGGCTCTTATGAAGCAGGCGAAGGGTATATAGGCGATTATGTGTCGGCGGCATTGATAAAGCATTTGTTGAAATCCGACAAAATTCAAATATTAGACCGAAGTATGATAGAAATACAGCAAAGAGAAATCAATATGGGTCAAACGGGCGAATTTGATTTTAATTCAGCATTGCAATACGGTAAAATTCAAGGGGCTCGCTATATTGTAAAACTTACAATGCTCAAACCCGATGTGGCAAATATTACTAACAACGTGCCGGTAAAAAGTGCCGCACAATTTGGCGGAGCTGTTGCACGAGCGGCAGGAGTAAAAACAGAACCTACCACCATAGGCAATACAGGAGTTAATATAACTGAAATATTGCCCGATAGAATGAAAATAGAAAAAGTAAAAGTGCAGGTTACAATAGTAGCTCGCGTAGTGGATTTACAAACAGGACAAGCATTGTTTACGACCGATGCCAGAGCAGAAGAAGTAGGCAAACCCTCAACAGCCTTAGATTTTTACGGATTTGGTATTGATGTTTCTGATTTAACCGTTAATCAAGGAAATTTTACACATTCGGTATCGGGCAGGGCTATTGATAAAGCGTTCAATATAATTGGTCCAAAATTGAATTATTTTTTTAGTACGAATTTATAAACCTTTTAAAATTATAGAAAAATGAAAAAGATAATTACAATTATGGCGACTTTATGTCTTGCGAATATAGTGTTAGGACAAGCACCTAAGCCAGCTGACCCGGGACCTCGTCCCGATGCGAGAATGAGCGGATTTGAAATACCAGCAGAAGGTGGAGCTCTTAAACATAAGAAAACAGGAAAAATCAGAGAAATCTATATTCCTGTTTCTGTATTGAATCCAATGATAAAAGATATTAAAGGGCGAGCAGGTTCTCTTAAATGGAGTTTCCCAACGTTACCTGATGCTGATTGGGATGCTGTTGCCTCTGGGATTGGAGTTGCTACTGCGGGAATAAGTGGGGTTGCTGCGAGTACCGTTGTTGCTGCGCCAGCAGCGCCTATAATTTTTGTAGTAGGTGAAGGTATTGCATCAGCAATCGTTATTTATGATAATGTTAGCAATGCCTTGGATGTAACTGATGATAATATCAATGCTATCATTGAAGGTTGGAATGGTAAGAACGCAAAAAAAATTGTTGAATGTGCATCAAATAATAGTAATAGATATGTTGTTATTCCTATTCAAAATTCGCTTGCATCGGTTACGTGTAAGAGAGATAACATAGTAACAGATATGAATGGAATTGATTACGAAATGAAATCTTTAAACAATCTTACTTCTTCTGATTTATCAGATATTGATAAAGTACTTGCAAAGTATAAATTCAGCAGTAGTTCTGTTAAAAAGAATAATGCAGGGAATCAAAGTGGAAGAAGTAACAACACCGCTTCAAATAATCAGCAACAAACCGTCAAACAAGTAGGAAATCCACAACCAATAAACGCCGACCGTTGGACAGCCCACGCTACACCTATTTATAGCCGTTGGAATCCATTAACAAAGCAAGGCACAATACTTCCGGCTGGTACTCGAATAAAAGTAACTGAAAAGATTAATTTAAGCAATGGGAAATCTTATGCTTATTTTTATCCCTATCAACCGGGATTGCCATCGGGTTTTGTCGATGCTGATTGTTTAAGAACTTCTGCGCCAAGCGGAAGTTCTAATAGTGGTGGAAATACAACAACTCAATCAGTTTCTATTACTCAAAAGCAACAAATAAACGCCGACCGTTGGACAACTCACACCATTCCTGTTTATAGCCATTGGAATCCATTAACCCAACAAGGCTCACTTCCTGCCGGCACACGAATAAAAGTAACCGAGAAAATAACTCTTAGTAATGGCAAATCGTATGTTTGGTTTGACCCTTATACAAATGGTGTAAAAAGTGGTTTTGTCGAAGCTGATTTTTTAACAACTTCTGCACCAAATAATAATTCTGGTGGTGGTGGTACAATCGCTCAATCAGTTTCTATTACTCAAAAGCAGCAAATAAACGCCGACCGTTGGACATATCAGTCCGCATCGGTTTATAGTAATTGGCAAACAATGTCAAATATTGGCACATTACCCACCGGCACACGAATAAAAGTAACAGAGAAAATTACATTAAGCAATGGAAAATCCTACGTTTGGTATGATAATTACACAAATTCGGGACCAAGAAGTGGTTTTGTTGATGCTGATTTTTTAACTTCAACGCCTCAAAACGACACTAATAGCGGTGGTGGTACTGCGTGGAGTCCATCACGACAACAACAATCCCAAACCTACAACACCTCTAATTTCCAAACAATAGGAAATGCGGTATTGAGAAATTACGCAGGAAGTAATTTTCTCGGCGATATAAATGCAACAAATGGTTTTCGATTTACTGTAAATAGTAATAGTTCTCAGACGGTTAAAGTTATTGTAAAATACAAATCCGATAATCGAGGCGGAAAACTAAAAATAAATGGAATGACACAAAACATCAGTTTTTCGTCAACGAATTGGAATTGGGGGACAAAAGAAGTTCAAATTCAACTACAACAAGGTGCAAATACGATTGAGTTTTTCGGTGGTTATCAGACCGAATATGCACCTGATATTGCGGAGATAACCATAATTTGGTAAACATATCAATTATTAATCATTTTAAAAGTTGCGCACGCCACGTATCAGTGTATAAATTTATGAAAAAAAATCAAAATTTAATTGCCACAATTTTAGTTGTTTCATTAATGTCTGTGGCACAGATTGTATTTGCACAACAAGAGGTTGGAGTGAAAATTAACGGAACCATTTGGGCTACACGTAATGTTGGCATACCTAACAAATTTGTTTCTAACCCCGAAGATGCGGGAATGTTCTATCAATGGAATAGAAATGTAGGTTGGAGTTTAACTGTGGGGGTTATAAATTCTAATGGTGTAACGATATGGGAGCGTTCAAATCCACAAGGTACAGAATGGGAAAAAGTAAACGACCCTTGTCCTGCCGGTTGGCGTGTGCCAACTTTGGATGAGATAAGAAAATTATTAGACAGCAATAAGGTAAGTAATGAAATGGTTACTCAAAACGGTATAATCGGCAGAAAATTTACCGATAGAGTTACAGGTAAATCTGTTTTCTTTCCTGCCGCAGGTTATTTAGAACCTGACTATGGGAGATTAGGTGCGGTTGGAGAGACTGGTAATTATCATAGTAGTGTGCAAAATTCCGCGTCAGGAGCATATTTTCTGCGTTTTTCCAACAATAGCATAGGAACAAACACTTATCACGGACGGTCTGACGGTTGTAGTGTTCGTTGCGTGGCGGAAAATTAAAAGAGATTGAGATTGTGGAAATCTCTGTTACAAGAGGTAACAATGTAAAACAATAGAACTAAAAAATCTTCGCCAAAGTCAAAAACAAAAAAGACTTTGGCGATTTTTTGTGGGGGTGGGGATTAAATCACTATCACTAATTTTGCACTATTATCATTACTTGTGATAATAATGCAAAATAGTTGATATGAAAAAGACTTTCAAACTGAATTTTCGTCAAAAATTCCATTATTTTATCGGGGTATTTTTGAAATATCCGCTTTTAGATAACTCCTCGTTTGCATCGTACATTTCTTTGTAAAATTGAATGTATTGGGCAGTTGCCTGCGGATTTATGCCAAAATAATATCGGCATAGTTTTCTGTACGACATTAAAACTTTTTCGTTGCCGGCAAAGTCCAACATATAATCCAATAGATGCTCAATTTCCCTTTCATCTTTGCTTCGACGAAGAATAATGTCATTGACCGCTGAGGCACAATAAGATTCTGCCTGCGAGTATATTCGTTGAATATCTTGGGCTATTTCTCGAATATCGTTGGTTAAAGTATTGATTTGGCTGGCTTCGGTATTCATTTTTTTTGTGATATTTATCTGCTCGCTTCAATTACAGCATCGGGATATTGGCGACAATAATCCAATGTTGATTTGCAAAAACGCAACAAATCATCGTAAGTCCCCCAACCATTTGACGGATTAAAAGTTTTATACTTTTCCGGACTCGTTTCCAATTTTCCAATTCCTTTTTCAAGAGGAGCAATCATTTGATGAGCCGAAGTAATACCAATTTCCTCTGGTCGCCACAAAACTTCATACAACCCAACTGCTTCCGCCATTTTGTTGAGATTATGAGTAATCGCAAGCGATGCCAACTCCGCATCTGTACGCGCATCTTCGAGTTGTTCTATCTCGTCTTCAATCGCTCGCCTTTTTGTATAAAGACTATCAATATCTTCTCTAATCTTTTGAATATTAACGCCATTCTTGAAAAAGTGTAAATCTAAGCCCATAGTATCAATTTGAAATATATTATATGCGAAGATACGATTTTTTTATGATTTAGCACTATCTTTGCTCTCGAAAGAATAAATCGGATTGATTGGTAGTAACAAACAAAAAACAGAAAAATATGCCAAAATCAAAAAAAGAATTTATAACACTGCTTGCCAATCGAATGAATACCAACGAAGAAACCGCTAAGCAATGGATTGACGCTTACACTGATACGCTTATCGACATTTTTAAAATGGGAGAAGGCGTAAGTATCGACGGATTGGGCGGTTTTTATCTTGAAAGAAAACGCGATAGCACTGCTTTCAAATTCAATCCAAGTCAGAAAATCAGATATTATTTGGGTTGGAGTTCAACGTATAAAGAAAAATAAGCAATGATTTTCCTCGAAAAATTCTACCTCCCCTTTGCCGAACGGCGTGTGTATCCATATCGGATTTTGTGCTCAAAAATGTTGGATTCGATTGCATTTGCACCTGTTAGCATTTTTTATGGAAATAATGGTTCAGGTAAATCAACATTGCTTAACGTAATTGCCGAAAAAATAGAAATCAAGCATAAAACATTGGGAAACAGTTCTTTTTATTTCAATGAATTTGTTGAAAAATGTGCATTTCAATTGGTGGAACGAAATGGACGAGAAGTAAAAATTCCAGCAAAAAGTCGTTTTATTCGTAGCGAAGATATTATGGAATGTGTGGTAAATTTACGCAAAACAACTGAAAGTGCGGAAAAGAAAATACTATCGGCTCGCGATGGCACAGAGAGTATGTTTGCGTGGCAGGCACACAATGAAGTTCCCGAACAGTTTTCCAACGGCGAAACCGCAATGGCATTTTTTGAAAATATATTTGAACCCGACACGCTTTATTTGCTCGACGAACCCGAAAATTCACTGTCGCCACGTTTGCAATTGGCATTAAAAAGCATAATCGAAAAATGTTCGTATTTACTTAATTGTCAATTTATTATTGCAACACATTCGCCATTTATTTTAGCTGTTGACAAGGCTATGATTTACAATTTAGACCACCAACCTACCAATGTTTGCCGTTGGCAGGATTTAGAAAATGTGCGAGTTTTTTATGATTTTTTCAAAGAGAAAGAAAATTTATTGATATGAATGCAGAACAATTTACAAACTTACTGACTGAAACCACCAACGAACCACAAATAATTCGTGGCATTTATCATTGGTGCGACCGCTGGTGCGAAAAATGCGACAAAACGGAACACTGCACGGTTTACAAAACATCTAAACATTTGCCTTCGGACAATCCTGACGACTTTTTCAAATCACTTTCAATGATTTTTGAAAGCACTATGAATATGCTGAAAGAGCAGTCCGAAAAAAGAGGAATTGATTTTGAATCACTAAAAGATTCGGATTTTGAAAGTGAATATGACCGTGAAAAATATCGTGTTCGTAACGACGCCGGCATAGCACTTGCAAAACAGTATGGTAAAATGGTTAAACATTGGTTGGATTCACTGAAAAACAGAGAATCGGTTGGTATGGAAATTCGCCTGCAAAATCCAATGTTGGCAGATTGTTTGGAAGTAATACAGTGGTATCAATATGTGTTTGAAGTGAAATTGGCACGAGCACTAATGGCAAAAAATGAGGAGGAAGAAGGACAATTCGAGCCATACGATTCGCTTGGCAATGCCAAATTATTGTTGATTTCCATTGAACGCAATATTGGTGCTTGGGGTTATATGTATCAAATTTTCAAAGACGATGAAGACGAAATACTTGCTATTCTTGTCTGTTTGCAAAAATTGAATAAAAAAGTAGAACAAATATTTCCCGAAGCGCACGCATTTATTCGTGTTGGATTAGATGATTGTTGAGAGTATTTGTACCGTGAATTTTGTCCAATATTTAACATATTTTTTGGACAAAATAAATTCTTATGAAAAATAATTCTTCAATGTATTTTTATTCTCAATAATTACATTATTTTTGCAGTAGAATTTTGTAACATATTTACGGTATATATGTTACAAAAACAAACCAAAATTTACAATGCAAAGCGTTGAAAAACAAATAGAAAGCAAGATAAAACAAAGTAAGCGTGGAAAAATATTTTTCCAAGATGATTTTGCTACTTTTGGCACACCGGGCGCAGCCCGTTTGGCTTTGTCGCGTATTGAAAAAAAGGGGCTTTTAGTAAGGGTGGCGCACGGCATTTATTCCTATCCGAGAGTAAACAAAGTAAAATGGATTGACAAAAAATATATTTTGCCGTCTATTGACGAAATCGCCCACGCCATAGCAAAACGCGATAAAATCCGTATTGTTCCCACAGCCTCACACGCGCTCAACGCCTTGGGACTTTCAACCCAAGTACCTGCCAATGCGGTTTATATAACAGACGGTGCACCTCGCCGAATTAAAGTAGGCAAGGGCAAAGGTATTTTGTTCAGACATACCGACAACACACGAAATTTGACTTACAAATCCAAATTACTAATGCTGATTGTATCGGCATTGCGAGAAATCGGTGAGGGGAAAGTTACGACAGAACAGTTAGAAATTATTAAATCGCATTTTTCGCACATTACACAAAAAGAATTTGAAACAGATATACAATTGATTCCGCTTTGGATTCGCAAATTACTATTATCGCTATGAATTTGACATATTTAGAAGAAAATCAACAACTTGACATTTACGCACTTGCACACGAGCAAACAGGCGTTTCGCAGGTGGTTTTAGAAAAAGATTGGTGGGTAACCGCCGTTTTGCGTGCATTATTCACTTTGCCTTATGCCAAAAACCTATCATTCAAAGGCGGAACTTCGCTAAGTAAATGCTACAATTTAATAGAGCGTTTTTCGGAAGACATAGATATTGCCGTAAATCGGGAGTTTTTGGGATTTAGTGGTATGCTTTCTAAAACACAAATTAAAGATAAATTGCGTCGTGCCGCTTGTTCGTTTGTCCGAGAAACATTGCAGGTTGATTTGCAAAAACAGCTGGAAGTGGACGGCTTAAACCCTGCCGATTTTTCTGTAAAAGTGAATATCACGCCAATCACAACCACCGACCCCGAAATAATGGAAGTGCATTACAAAACGCTTTTTGCAGACCAATATATTCAACCTGTTGTGAAACTCGAAATTAGTGGGCGGTCAATGAATGAACCTGTTCAGAAAGTTGTTTTGCAATCAAATTTAGACGAAGTATTTCCAAATACACCGTTTGCAGAAAAACCGTTTGAGATAAACGCCGTTATGCCCGAACGCACCTTTTGGGAGAAAATTTGCCTTTTACACGAGGAATTCGCCAAACCGCAAGAATTGATACGGACAGAACGAATGAGCCGTCATTTATACGATTTAGAAAAAATGATGGACACGCCCATTGCCGAAAACGCATTGAAAGATAAAGGCTTGTATAATTCTATTGTGGAGCACCGCCGTATTTTTGTCGGTTTAAAAGGATTTGATTACGATACGCTCGCCACAAAAACAATAAAAATTGTTCCACCCGATTTTATTATTTCGCAATGGCAACAGGATTATGAAATAATGCAACGCACAATGATTTATGGTAATTCTCTGCCATTCAGCGAGTTAATTGGTAAAATAAAACAACTGAACGAAAAAATAAATCGAATTGATTGGTAAATGAGTTCATTGTGAATCTATTTATTTGCAACATATTTGCGACATGTAATTGTAAATAATTGATTATTAGATACCATTATTTTTGAGGAAGTGAAATAATTCAATTCTAAATAATAATCACGAAAAAAGTGGTAAGTCTACGATTTGCCGCTTTTTTTGTATAAAAAATCTCCCAAAAGTTTTTTATTTAACTTTTGGGAGACAATTTTCTATCAAGATGCCTAATTTATTTAGCGCAATTTTCCGTATAAATAATAATGTGCTTTGGCAAATCTGTCCATTGAGCGTTAGAAGCTACTTTTTTGAGGTCATCACAACCTTTCCAAAATAAAGAAAATTCTTTTTTGTAATCATTTTTTGTCAATAAATAAGCTATCGGTTCGCCTTCTTTTTTCACATAGTATGATTTTGCATTTCCGCCGGCAACATTAACTCCGGCAACTCCAAGCGATGCTGTTTCTTTTGCTTTTGGGTCATTGTACACTTTCACACTTTTACTGAAATCGGGATTTAACAACTGCATCATCATGGTGTATGTTTTTTTCTTTATTTTCACATCGGTGTTTTCAAAATAAACATATCCCTGATTAAGGAAATCACTGTTTAATTTTTCATTGTTCCATTTTTGTGCATCTTTCAAAAAACTTTGAGCTTTAGCAAGTTTATCCAGACCCGAAGGAGGCAGGTACATGTATTTGATATCTTTAGCTGCAAAAGTACGTTTTTTTGCTCCATCGTCTACAGTAACCGATGCAATTTGCATTTTTTTCATGCCAATTTTTGCAGTTCCTTTTATTTCCGTACCATCTTTCAAGGTAATATAAGCCGGTTTTTTAGTAGAAAAGGAAACGGAAGGCGTTAATAATTGCTGCGCATGTAACTGCGAAAAACAAAAAAGAACAAACAAAAGGGAAATGGTTTTTTTAATCATAATTGTAAATATTAATTTTTACCTACTCTGTCGATTTTCGGTATTCTCGCCCTACTCTATGTGTGGGATTTTCGGGAAACTCCTATTTTATTGAGAAATCAAAGGTATGTATTAAATTCGGAAATACAAATGTTTTGATAAAAAAATACAGTATTTGATTTAATTTTTTCCTTTCTTTTTTGCGCCAAAATTCCGAACATTATACTCCGCAATTAAAGCATGCGCCAAATAACTTGCCGGAGCTTGCCAATTGATGGCAATTTCGTTGGTTGTATAGCTGCACGTACCGTCAAAATAGGCTTTTGCAGGATATTTTGAATAATACGGGCAATCTTTCTCTTTAATACTCTCGCCATTTGGTCCGCCGGCTACAAAACCGGGGATTGAACCTTTTATACCATCGGCTTCGGAAGGACGATGATGTAAATTTTTGCTGAATTTACTGCCATAACCGGCAACAAATGAATATCCGGTGGCATTTCTGCCAAGCAAATAATCGAAACACGCGAGTGCAGCATTGTAATAATCAGCGTTTTGCGTTATACGATAGCCATAAAGCAACCAAATTCCTTTATTTACCATAACGCCACTGCTTCCCCATGGAAAATCGGTTATCGGGGTACGATAAGGATTTTGCTGTTGCAACGAAAGTAAGGTATTGGCAGTGAGCATGAGCTTTTCAACAACAAGCGCAGTATCTACTTGATTTGCAACGCGTAAACGATTATTATACAAAGAATACAACGCAAGAGCCTCAACACTTTGCCACCATGGAACAGAAAAATCTCTATTGAGTTGAATGTGAGCTGAATATGCCGTGTCGAGCGTTGCAATATACAGTTCACTTGCTGCCCACAGACGTTCGTCGTCAAAATTGCCATCGCCGTACCAGCCTGTTCTAATTTGCGGAAATCCGGCTTCGGCTTGGGGATCGCGATATTCCACCTGCGGATTTTTTTCAGCCCACGTCCATGCTTTTTGCGCTGCCGCTAAACATTTTTGTGCATATTCCGGATTTTTTGATTGAAAAATACGAGATGCCAATGCCGTAACAGCAGCAAAATTGAGCGTAGCCGATGTGCCTTTTGCCGCCACGTAACGCGGTGTGTTGCTCGCTTCGTGAGGCATGAGCATACCGCAAAATTGAGCTTCGGTAGTTTTGTGATACACGCCGCCATCATCGGGGTCTTGCATGGTAAGCATCCAGTCGAGGTTCCACAAAATTTCGTCAAGCAAATCAGCTTGATTGTTGGTGCTTTCGGGAATATTCCACGTAAGAGTGTCGAAGTAAGAACTGTAATTTTCGTAGGCGAGCAGCAACGTACCGGTACTTATACCCGAATTGACAATGTATTTATTGTAATCGCCGGCATCGTACCAGCCTTTGGGAGTGGAAATTACGTCGCCTGCTTTACGCACCGGTCCTGCTGCCGATGGCAAAATAATAACCGCTGTGTCGGGGTGTCCGGCTTGGCGCGCATATATTCCGGCATATTCCGGCAGTATGTCAATACCCGAACGGTTAAGATAAAATGCTTTTACAATGGCGTTATTCACATCGTGAAAAACCTGATTATCTATACAAAAAGGATATGATTTACCAACACCTTTCACACGCAACGTGTACGTTCCTTCGGTTGTAAAATCACTAAAATCAGCAATTTGCACCGTTTCTCCCGACAGCTCCCAATACTGCGCCTGCGAAAGATTGCCGCTATACACAACATTATTGTGCGAATAAATTTCAAACTGCGATTGATTTTTGGCACCCTCAACAATTGCAATTTTTTGAGCATGGGGCAAATACCCAACTTGATTGAGCCGTATTGATTGCGCATTAATTCCCGTTGCAAAAGCAAGAAGTATAAAAAATAGTAATTGATGTTTTGTGTATTTCATGATATTGTATAATTTTTGCGCAAAGGTATGACTTTTTTTACATTCCCCAATCTATCTCTCAAACGAAGATTTTTCGGGAACAAGTTTTTCAAAAGCCGCATTTATTGTGGCTTTTGTTTTTTCAAAATCTACTATATCGTTGCTGTCGTTTATGCAAAACAAGGCATACTTTTGCCGTGCAATGTAATTGGCAATTTCTTCGGCGTTAGCATCTGTAATCACATCTGTACGCGTATCTTTAATGCTATGAGGCACAAAATTGCCACTCAAAAGTTGTTCATAACGCATTACCCATTGTGTAATATCGGTAAGATTACGAAATTTGTTTTCCCTTGTACTGTTCAAAACTTCAAATTCTTCTTCCCAAAGTTTCTCATAAACAGATTTCAAAAATGGAAGAGCAATGTGCGGATTTTTTAAAATTAAATTATTGGCGAAAGGTAATAAAAATAAATTTTTCAAATTCGCGGATATTCCATATTTTACATTAAACCATTTGAATGGATTTTTTGAAATCGCTGAAATAAAGTTATATCTTTTGTGCATTAAATTAGCATTATTCAGCGTATAATGTCCAAATGGCAAAGTTGGCGAAATGGGTGTAAGTTGTGCGAAATCAACAGGTTTTCCTTTTTTAAAAAACCGCGTCCTGTCAATGTTTCTACCCAAAAACATATCATCATCAAACAATACAAAATGTTCGGCAAGTCCATTAATCAGATGTGAATTTAGCAGTAGAGACAAGGCACTGAAAAGAGGTAAATATTCCTTAGGAATAAAGTCGGTATGTTTCACAATATTGAGTTTTTCAGCATCTTTGTTAAGCCATTCGGGCAGATGTCCCCATGTAACCAAATGAATTTTTCGCACCCACGGAGCAAATCTTTCAACACAACGAAACCAATATTGCAAATTGTTCCAATCGCGAAAACGTGAAATTGACACATCTATACCCTTTTCGTCTTTGTAATATTTTTTGTACTCAGCTTGCCACTCAGGGTCATTGCCATCAATCCAAGCCACAACAAAATCTATGGGATAATTTTCTTTCATAATTCGCTATTTTATTTATCAAAAATTTTCGCATCTATCACACTACGCAACTGCGTACTACTCGTTGTTTGCGTATAAGGAAAATACACAATTTTTACATCAGTATTTTTAAAAAATTCTTCATAACGGTTAAATCGTTCACTACCTTGATAATCGCTACCAACAAAAAGAAAATCGTACTGAATTTCGGCGTGAGCGTCTGTATCTTCTTTAGGAGCTAAAATAACTTTATCAACGCAACGAATGTTTTTTACAATTTCAAAGCGTTCTTCCCACGATATAAATGTTTGTTTTCCTTTGTGCGAGGCATTTTGATTGATGCCCACCACCAAATAATCGCAGTGTTCTTTTGCTCGCCGGAGCAAATTCAAATGCCCTATGTGAAATAAATCAAACGTTCCGCTCAAATAACCTATTTTGAGTTGCGGTTTGGTGTTTTTTCTGTCGGAATTGTTTTTATAATCAAAACTTTGCAAAGCAAATTCATGGGGATTTTCTTTGTAATTATTCAAAACTCTACCGTAAATTTCATCAAATTGCGGAATAAACAGGCTTTGTTTTTGAAACATTTTTTGCACAATTTCCTGCGCTAATTCTCGTATTTGTACCAAATCTGTTTCGCCTCCGTTGAAACGTGTGCCGGCAATGCTACCCGGCGAAACATTCAAAATTCTATTACTCGTACCGTGTTTTTCCAATTCAATATTGATGCTTTCAATAAAACTGCACACAGCCGATTTTGTTGCGCCATAAAGTGCAAACATGGGCGAAGCTACAAGTCCGGCAATGCTGCCCATAACTGCGCAGTAAAAATTGCCGGTTGATTGAATTTTTGCATAAAAAAACTTAATAATCCGGCATACGGTTTCGGCATTTACTCTAAAACTGTTTGCAATTTCGATGTCAACAATGCTGTCAAAAGTTGCAATTCGCCCAAAACCTGCGGTAATTATAAGTGTGTCAATATCAGCAAATTGCTCTAAAACAGATATGTCAAACTGCAACAAATTGTGTTTTACAAATACTATTTTACTACCAAAATCAACAGCCGGCTTCGATTTGTCGAGCACAAAAATTTGGGTATAGTTTTGGTGCAGCAATTGTTCTACAATCGCCGCTCCAATTCCGTTGCTCCCTCCTACTACTAATGCTGTTTTCATATATAATTGAATATCAACGAATATCATAAAGGGCAACCACAAGGGATTGCCCCTACATTCCTAATCCCTATTACCTAATTCCTTGTCTCCTCGTCCCTAATCCCTTGTCTCCTAATACCTATAATGCTCCGCCTTGTAAGGTCCTTCCACCGGCACATCTAAATAGTCGGCTTGCGATTGTGAAAGTACGGTAAGTTTTACACCCAATTTTTCTAAATGCAGGCGAGCAACTTTTTCGTCAAGAATTTTCGGTAACGTATATACTTTATTTTCGTATTTCGCATGATTTTGGTGCAACTCAATTTGCGCAAGTACTTGATTGCTAAACGATGCCGACATTACAAAACTTGGGTGTCCCGTAGCGCAACCCAAATTCAAAAGTCTGCCTTCGGCAAGGATTAATACGCTGTGTCCGTCGGCAAACGTCCATTTATCGTATTGCGGTTTGATGTTGGTTTTTACAATTCCGGGCGTTTTTGCCAATTCCGCCATTTGAATTTCGTTGTCGAAATGCCCAATGTTGCCCACAATTGCCATGTTCTTCATGCGGCTCATGTGGTCGGCGGTAATTATATCTTTGTTGCCGGTGGTGGTTATGTAAATATCGCCGTAATCAAGCGTATCTTCTACGGTAAGCACTTGGTAGCCTTCCATAGCAGCTTGCAAAGCGCAAATAGGGTCAATTTCGGTAATAATTACCCGTGCACCTTGTCCTTTGAGCGATTGTGCGCAGCCCTTGCCCACATCGCCGTAACCGCACACTACGGCTACTTTGCCGGCAAGCATCACGTCCGAAGCGCGCATAATTCCGTCGGTCAACGAGTGGCGGCAACCGTATAAATTATCGAATTTTGATTTTGTAACCGAATCGTTTACGTTAATTGCAGGAAATGGCAACAGTCCTTTTTCAGCCATTTGGTACAGACGGTGTACGCCTGTGGTGGTTTCTTCCGAAACGCCGTTGATTGCGGCGCGTTTTCGTGTCCAGCATTGCGGGTCGTGTGCCATTACTTTTTTGCATAACGCCAAAAATACACCCCATTCTTCGCTGTCGGTTGCCGGATTGAAATCGGGCACTTTGCCTGGGGCTTCAAATTCAGCACCTTTTACTACGAGCATTGTAGCATCGCCGCCGTCGTCGAGTATAAGGTTTGGTCCCGTTCCGTCTGCCCATGTAAGCGCTTGTTCGGTACACCACCAATATTCTTCCAGCGTTTCGCCTTTCCACGCGAATACCGGTGTGCCTTGCGGATTGTCGATTGTTCCGTTTTTACCAACAACCACAGCGGCGGCGGCGTGGTCTTGCGTTGAAAATATATTGCACGAAACCCAACGCACATCGGCACCAAGTTCCACAAGCGTTTCTATAAGAATAGCCGTTTGCACCGTCATGTGCAGCGAACCCATAATTTTTGCGCCTGCCAAAGGTTTTTTACCACTATATTCTTTACGAATTGCCATCAATCCGGGCATTTCAATTTCCGCCAAATCAAGTTCTTTGCGCCCCCATTCGGCAAGGCTAATATCTGCAATTTTAAAATCCATATATAAATTTTTGTTTTTAATTGTAAAGCGCAAAAGTACAATTTAATTGCAAATTGTAAATTGTAAATTGTAAATTATTTAGATAAAAGCGGAAATATGGAATATTATGAATATCTTTGTACTTTAAAAACACCAAAAATATGGGAACGGCAGTAATAGAAATAAAAAATGACCTTGCATACAGTTTCTTACATAATTTGGAACGTATGGATTTGTTGCGTATTGTGAGCCGGAATAACAATAGCAAACAAAAATTATCGGAACGTTTTTCCGGTAGTCTTTCAAACGAAAGAGTAGATGAACTGCAAAAAGAACTCAAAGAAATGCGCAACGAATGGGACAGAAATATTTATTAGACACAAATGTTGTGATTGATTTTATGGGCAGAAAACTGCCGGAAAATGCTAAGGTTTTTTTATCAGAAATTATAGATGACCAAATTAATATTTCGGCTATCAATAAAATGGAACTTTTGGGTTTCAATTCCGTAGAACCAAATTTGATTGCATTTGTGAATTTTTCCGAAATTTATCACATTGATGATGAGGTAATTAATAAAACCATAGAATTACGAAAAAAATACAAAATCAAATTACCCGATACTATTATTGCAGCTACAGCCATTGTCAATGATTTTATTTTGGTTTCACATAACTTCAAAGATTTTGAAACAATACAGGAGTTGCAATTTATAGACCCCTATTCTATTTAACTTTATTAAAAACACAAATTATATGAACACATTATTATTTATAGGCGGTTTGCGTGGTGGCGAAATTATTCTTATAGCCATACTGATACTATTATTATTCGGCGGGAAAAAAATTCCGGAACTGATGAAAGGAATTGGTAAAGGTGTAAAAAGTTTCAAAGAAGGCATGAATGAAATAGACAAACCTGCAACCGACGAAACGAAAAGTGAAGAAAAATAAGATTTATATAATAGATTGCTTCGTGCCTCGCAATGACGCTCTTTCGGGAGTTTGCACAAAGCCTCAAAAGAGCGTCATTGCGAGGAGGCACGACGAAGCAATCCCAGCGAATTAATGAAATCATCTTCCACAAACAAAGGCTTAAATTTTTGGGAGCATTTCGATGAGTTGCGCCGTTATTTGTTGCGCATACTCGTAGTGTGGGTAGTTTTCGCAACTGTGGCATTTGTTTTCAAAGAACAGGTTTTTGCTGTTCTTTTGGCGCCAAAAAGTCCCGACTTTTTTATATATGCCGGTTTTGCTCATATTCAATCGTTTATTGCACAGTATTGGAGTTTCGATGAAGTGTTGGAGCCAATGCTCGAAACACAACTGATAAACACCGAACTCGCCAGCCAGTTTATAATACACATAAAAGCATCGTTTGCCGTAGGCGTGGTGTTTGCCTCGCCGTATATTCTTTTCTTGCTGTTTCGTTTTATTTCGCCGGCACTTTATGCTCACGAACGAAAAATTGGAGCTGTTTTTTGTTGTGTTTCATATATTTTGTTTCTTTTAGGCGTTTTGCTCAGTTATTTTATTATTTTCCCGTTTACATTCCGGTTTTTGAGTTCGTATTACGTTAGTAGCGAGGTTGTTAATCTTATTTCGCTGCAATCGTATATGCAAAGTTTGTTTACCATAAGTTTGCTTATGGGAATTATGTTTGAAATTCCTGTATTGTGTTGGATTTTGGCAAAATTGCGATTGCTCAAAGCCGAATTTATGAAACACTATCGCCGCCATGCAATTGTGGCAATTGTGATTGTTGCGGCAATTATTACGCCCACCGGCGATGCGTTTACGCTTACAATTGTTTCGCTGCCGTTGTGTTTGTTGTATGAATTGAGTATTTGGGTGGTGCAGAGAGTGGAAAAGAAACAGAAAATTTCTACCCAAGTATCAAATTTGCATCAATACTAAGGTTGTGGTGCATTTTTTTTGCTATGTTAAATGTAGGTTGCGATTTTCCGGTTAAATAATCCGAAACACGCGGTGCGCTTATGCCCAACAATTCGGCAAGCGATTTTTGAGTAAGGCGCATTTCGTACATGCGCAATTGCAATACCTCGGCAAGTGACGGTTTTCCAACAGGGTAATGTTCCATTTCGTATTCTTCTACCAAATCGGCAAGCACATCCAATTCCACAAAATTAGGGTCGTTGGACGGAGTTTCCTCATGTACCATGTCCATTAATTCCTCTACTCGTTTCAATATAACTTGATATTGTTTTTCGTCATTTATTTTTGCCATAGCTCTTTTGTGTTAAATCGTTGAACAATTTATTGCATCATATTCTTTGTGTGTTCCAATAAATCGAATGTATATAATCTGTTGTACAAAAAGAATTTTTCCAACCAAGCGATAGTGATTTCCTTTAATATTAAAAACAAACCGCTGATTACCAACATAATCAACGCTATTAAAAGTATTTTTTATATCTTGAAAATTATTCCATTTCGCCGTTTTTACCGTTCTATACCAACTATTAAGTGCTGTTTTTGCATCGGGAAATTGCTCGCCATAGTGTACAATTGTGCGATGTGCTATAATTCTCATATATTGTTTTATGTTTGATTTTTCACAAAAATAGTATAAATATTCCGAATATCAAAACAATCATACAAAATATTTATTTTTCGCAAAAAAACACAAACCTGCAAAGTTTGCAAGTTTGTGTTTTATTAACAGAACAGAAATAACCCCCAACCCCCTAAAGGGGGCTTTTTGAGCTACGAAATAGACCCAAACTACGGGACTTCCACCGAGCCAAGTCCCCTTTAGGGGATTTAGGGGTAATATTATTTTTTCACAACTTTGTGCACAATATTACCGGTTTCTGTTTTTAGCGTAACAAAATATACACCGCGTTTCCAATCGTTGGTAGCAATACTGCCGTTATCAACAATAATTGTACGACACATAAAACTACCGCGGGCATCGGTTACTATGACCTCGACGGTTCCTGTGGTTTCGATGTATAAAATATTGTCCACCGGGTTGGGGTACACTTGTGGAGACGCGGCGCGCCACGTCTCTACGGTAGTAACGGGACGTGTTTCGCCTGACTTTTCGCCGCAAATAGAGCATACTTCTATTTCTTCGTTGGGGTTTTCGGGATTTGTTGTCCATTCATAATTGTGTCCTGATGCGGGAATTTGTCGTACCAAACTGTGGGTAGCATTGTATTTGCATACTCCTATTTCTGCGCCGTTGGTGGTGCATGTTACCGGAATGATTTCAGTCCACACATAATCGTGCTCCAATGCGGCAACGGTATCGGCAGAATAGGTATGGTCGCAGCGCGAGCAGGTGTAGGTTGTGTAGCCTTCCGTTTCGCAGGTTGCTGCGGTTACTGCGCTTGTGTAAGTGTGTCCTATATCGGCAATAGTATTTATAACATATTCATGACCGCATTGAGAACAGGTGTAGGTTGTGTAACCTGCTGTTTCACAAGTTGAAGCAGTTACTGTGCTTGTGTAGTTGTGTCCCAATGCGGGAATTTGCCGTACCAGAATATGTGTAGCATTAAATTTGCACACTCCTATTTCCCCGCCGTTGGTGGTGCAGGTTGCCGGAATGATTACAGTCCACACATAATCGTGTTCTATTGTGGCAACGGTATCGGCAAAATATGCGTGGTCGCCACGTGAACAGGTGTAGGTTGTGTAGCCTTCCGTTTCACAGGTTGGTGCTGTTGCTGCGCTTGTGTAATTGTGTCCTAATGCGGGAATTGATTGCGTTGTTATGCCCAATGTTCCGCATAGCGAACATTTTTCGGTTTTTACTCCGGCTATTGTACACGTAGGATTGAGAGTGTTTTCCCATGCATCAAAAATGTGTTTACATAGCATTTCACGTTTGCCTTTTATTTCACCACAGCGCGTACATACGAAAATTTCTTCATTTGCGTTTTCGGGATTTGGTTGCCACACATAATTATGACCCAATGCGGCAACTATATCGGCAGTGTATTGGTGGTCGCCGCGTGAGCAGGTGTAGGTTGTGTAGCCTTCCGTTTCACAGGCTGCTGCGGTTACTGCGCTTGTGTAAGCGTGCCCTAATGCGGGAATTGCTTGAGTTCTTGTTCCCCATGTTTCGCATAGCGCACATTTTTCGGTTTTTTCTCCGGCTGTTGTACACGTTGGCGCAGTGGTTTCGTTCCACTCATACCTGTGCGCACAAGTGAGTACGCCCCCTTGCTTCACGAACACAATTTTCGTATCGTCGGCTTCAATCGAAGTAACTGTTATAGAACCTGTACGCGGCTCGCTTGCAGGATTTTCGTCAAATTCCAACTGAATTACGCCGTCGTCGATTCCCTCTTCGCTGCCTGCCGCTATGCGTATCCACGAATCGTTGCTTTTGGCACTCCAATCCATTTCCTCCGAGCCTGCGTTTGTAACTTCTACGCCAATCGTTCCTGCTTCATGTGAAACGAAAACGCTATCTGCAATTTGCAACACTGCCCCCATATATTTATAATTGGCAGTTAAAGCTACGTCGTTGGTCATTTTGGCATTTGCCGTTAATCGGGTAGAAACCACCACACCGTAACGGTCTGTCCAATTTACAAATTGATAGCGACCGTATTCGGCAGGAGCGGTAAGCGTTACATCGGTATCGCGATTATAGGTGCGGTACATAAGAGGTCTGCCGTTGGAACGACCGTTTTTGTCTGCTCTTGAAACTTCAATATAGGGCATCAGCGAAATTTCGTGCTGGTCAATATCGCGGGCATAGACATCAAGATTACGATTAAGCGTAGGGCGTTGCGTGAAATCGTATTGCAATTCAAATGTCAGTTCGTCGATTACCATTTTGGTATTGCCCGAAGTAACATTGTTTTTCGTAATACGAATATCTGACCATGCTCCCGGACGAGAATAAATCATAATATCGCCTTTGTTTGCCGCCGGTAGCAACGAATAGAGCAGCGATGAACTTGCGAAACTCGGTGCGTGTTGATTGGTTATTCCATGTTTTGCATCGTAGGTTGTTCCCCAAGTAATTGGATTTTGGGTTTGCGAATTGATGTGATTGAAATAGTAGATTTCGCCATTTTTGCGCAATCTCGATAAACCCGAATGTTCAAGTAACAATTCAAAATTGGCAAACGAAGGATTTTGGTCGCCTTCCAAATGCACTTTTATATCATAAACTTTGAAATTTACAATACGTACATTTTCGTGATTAGGCGGCACCATTCCCCGTTCAAAAATATTCAAAATCATATCTCGTCCGTCGTTCAACGCTTCCAAATCCGCAGAGGTAAGCGTAAATCGAATAGGCGTAGTCATTTCGGGGCGGTTGGTGTTGTATTCGTCCAAAATGGCAGCCGTAACCGTTGAAAGTTGCTCTTCGTACACCGGTTTTAAGTTTTGAAAATCTTGCGAAGTCAATACTATTTTATTTGGCGTTTTGGCAATTTCTTTGAAACGGTCGAACATCTGCGTTAAATTCAATTCCCCCGGGTAGGGTTTCAACAAACGGTATTCGTAACTTTTTGCAACATAATAATGGTATTTCAACAAACGCTCTTTTGCCCGTCGTTCCATATCATCAAGATACTGCATAGCTCGCAAATCGCGTTTACTGTTGCCGGCAAATACATCGGCTCGCAGACCGTCGATTGCAACAATTCCTTTTTCTACCTCTACACTTGTGGTGGTTATATTATTAAAGGTAACGGCAAGTTTTTGCAGTAATTCTTCTTTTTTTCCGGTCAAAACATTTGCATCGGCTATTAACTGCTGAAATTCTTTCGACTCTGCCATTAATTTATTTAATTCTGCCCGCACTTGGTCGCTTGGTGCAGAACTTTTCGAAAATACATTATGCAGATTTTGAATACTTTCTATCAGTGGTTTCGTTGTGGCACTAATTGTATTGTATGCGCTTGTTACCGTACTTTGAGTACTTTTTATAGAAGATATATCAATTTGATTTAATGCACCGGTAATATTGGAAAAGCCCGATTTTAAGAAATCACTTGATGTGTCGAACATACTGCTTATCGCATTTTCATAGCCGTAGGTATCGGACGCATTGGTTGCCTGCGATAAAGCATTTGCACCAATACTTGCGGCAGCACCAATAGCCATACCAACAGCCGTTCCCACACCCGGAATAACACTGCACACAACCGGAGCCAATTTTGCCACAGTAGAAAGTACGCCCGCTGCTTTATTCAGACGGTTACGTTTTTTTACATTGCTCTTTGCCTGCTCTTCCAATTGAGCCCGTTTTCGCTCTATTTTTACAATGAGATTATCAATTTGTTCCTGTAAAACCGTTGATTCGGCTTGCAATTCGGGAATAAGCATTACAAAAGCATTAAGCGCAGCTTTATTATCGCTCAATTCCCCTTCCACCATAGTAATGGCTTCTTGAGTAGCTGCAATACGCTCTGCATTAGTGGCATCAATGTTTTTTAACCAATAACTGAGGTACATTACCCGGATTGCCTTTTCGATTTCCTGCTCGAATGCCATTTTATTGATTTCAAACGAAAGCATTGGCACCCAGCCAACAGGATTACCGAAATAATCCAAGTTTTGCCCTATGCGGTACATAATTGCCTGCATTTCGACTGTGGCGTTTTCGAGTTCCATTTTTTGGTCGTCGGGCAGTGCCGCCCATTCGCCCGAAGCCTTGTAATTGGCTATGTGTTGGGTGTATTCTTTGAAAATATCGTTGGTAAAACCGCTGTGCAAATTCAAGTAGGCATCTTTGGCGTGTTTCACTATGGCGGAAATAAAATTGGGGTGTTGCCATACAAAAACTCGGTTGTCAAGAGTGAAAGTACCGACAGAACCGTTCGCTCCACCGCCAATAATTGCAGTACTATTGTATTTCATTCCGCCACTGCCGTGAGTTTTATCGCTAAATGCGTTTACATCAACAGTAGAAGTTAATTTGCCGCCATTCCCACCCTTGCCGGGAGTGCCATTGCTATTACAATCTTGCCCTTTCCCACCATTGAGAATAAAACGAAATGCAGGTTTTGTTTGTTTGTACTCTTTGATATACAGCGTAATATTCCCCGCATTTGCCCCTGCTGCTCCCGTTCCGTCTGTTCTTGTACTCCACATTTCGGGCGATGTATTGATACTTGCGATTACTCCCGGTTTGTTGTCCTCAAATATCAATTCTTTGGCATAAATAGTTACATTGGTTTGATAAAAAAGCAGCGCATCGCGAATAATTACCCTTTCGGCAAAAATATTCAGTTCTTCAATATCTTTGCGTCCGCTTAAATGGCGCAATTTATTGTTGATGCTGTTGTCGAAAACCAATTCTTTACCCGAAATACTGAAATTAGAAACTGTTCTTGTTGAATTATTGAACAGTACATTGCTCCTTTTCGTTTCCGAAATAATCGTGTAATCGTCAGTAGAAGCAGGTACCGGTTTTACAGGCTCCAATCCAAAAGCAGCAAATTCCGGCGGTACAGCAGCCATCAACGTAAATTTCACATCTTGCGTAATTATCTTGTTGCCCGATTGCGCCGTAAACGTTACTGTAAAATCACGAACATCGAATTTATTGGGGAAATATTTGAATCGCCCTGTTTGTTCGTCAAATGTAATTTTCCCTTGTGGTGGAAAATCAATTTCGTAACTTAACTGCACCAGCGTAGCCCGCAAAGTATCGGTAAGCACATAAAAGCCAACGGTAATGTCGCCCTCGTGCCACACGGTTTGGTCGGAAATTGCACCGATTTGAAAGCGAGGCATAGTATCTAATTCCACATTTATGGGCAATAATTTATTGAAAGCAATTTGCTTGCCTGCATTGTTATTATCGCCAACAGTAAGCGGAGGTCCCATAAAGGTAGAAAGTTGCATTGCCTCTCTACTAAGAGGCTGCCCGTGCAGGCTCGTTAACAAACCTACACAAAAAATTATTAAAAATAACCTTTTCATGGCAGTTAGTATTTAATGATATAGTGTACATATATGTTTTTGGGACGAATTTCGTTTGCACCATCTCGTCCGTATACAGCAGAACTGCGAGAAGCATCAAAAGTTATTGCTCCTGCATTTTGTCCATCGGTACTACGTGGTGTTACCCCTGAATAATAACCATTTTCTTTACCAATGGCACCTTCCCCAGAGCCGCCTAGTTGCCAATCTTCACTAATAGTTTTAGCTTTTCCTGTTATATTTGGCGCGGCATCATTTTGATAACTACCGATAGCATTTCCAGTATAACCACCAGACCTCGAAGCTGTTCTTTTCTCAGCATCGGCATCTCTTCCCGAAGTACCTGACCAACCACGTAAAAACACACCTCTTGTATCGGGTATATTGAATGTGGTAGAATTATTGCCGGCTCCCCAAGCTGTAGAAATCACAGCATATAAGGCGGCATATTCCGAACGGCTTATTTCTTTGCCGTCGCACAAGAGCCAACCTTCAGGCACTTTACTTATACTATTGCCTGCAAAAGGCAAAATTGTACCCACCGGCACTCCAGCAGCATTAGTCGCCGCCTCAGCATAAGGTACGCTTGGCAATGCTGTGTAACTCAACTCACGATAATTACTGCCTTCTTTAATTTCAACCTTCATCCAATAATACACGGCAGCAAAATTTACATCTTTAAATTGAGCTGCTACACCACCGGCTTTTGTACCTTTGCCTACGGTAACGCCTACTGTGCCGTAGTCGTCGGTAATCACATTATGCGTTTCTACCCAGCTTGCCTGCGTTGCCTGCTGCCCGGGCATAAGCGAAAAACGCAATTCTACACTCTGCTTCGGTAAAACGAAGCCGTCTGCTCCACGTACTACGGCTTGGTAATTGAAACCTAAACCGCTGTTTCCTTGGCTAAATGCGCTTACTGTAAGCGCGAAAGCCAACATTGTTGTCGTAAAAAAAATCCTCATAATAATTATTTTTAAAAAGTTTATATTTTACAAATATATAAAAATAATTTACATATATGATGTATTATTAAAATAAGTTAATTTCATGTTGTAATCAAATATGCTAACCTATTGTAATTTAGCCGGAAAACAATAGGTCATGAAACAAAGTCAAGATACTGAAAAAGAAGAAGATGCGAGACTTCTAAAAATTGCCAATAAAATAAAGGAACTTCGTTTTCAGAAGGGGTATTCGAGCCATGAGAATTTTGCGTGGGACAATGATATTAGCCGTGTGCAATATTGGCGTATAGAAAAAGGG
>WQTX01000021.1 GCA_009786075.1 Bacteroidota bacterium
GATTTAATATGACATAAACGTAAGGTGCGTAGCACCGTAATATTGTGATAATCTTTTTGTTATTAATATTACGGTGCTACGCACCTTACGTTTACTATAATATGTTTTTACTACCAATATCTCGGTGCTCTGCACCTTTGCTTTCGATTTGAAAGTTCTAAAATTGATAATTTAACTTTTAGGACAGCCTCAAAAACTAAAAAGTGTCTGTCCCAAAAACAAAAAAAAAGAGTAATTTTGCCTTTTTAATTTTTTAAATCTTAAATCATTAAATTTTTATAACTGTATGCAATTCATAAAAAAATATTTTTTCTCTATTGTTGTAGCAATCGGTATTTTTTATCTTTCAACAACCACGAGTTCTGCTCTATCAAAAGTGCCAAAAATAGAGGGATTGGACAAAATTGTGCATTTTTTGATGTATGCCGGATTTGCGTTTGTACTTTTATGGGAAAATTGGGGTAAAAAAGCAATCCTGCGGTATATTGTTGCTATTGCATTTCCAATTTTGTACGGTGGGTTAATGGAAATTATACAGCAATTTTTTCCTCCTCGAACTACTGATTTTTTCGACTTTTTGGCAAATACCGCAGGTGTTTTGGTTGGCTATTTCGTTGCATGGTGGTTTTTTAAAAGAAAAACGTCTGAACCATGATTTTCTCAAGATTAACAAGATTAACTTCGTTGAGCTCCGTTTCACTACGGTTGACAGGATTTCGACAACAAAATCTTGAAAATCCTAAAAATCTTGTAAAAATCTTGGTTCAAGACAAAAAGAAAGATAAAATTAACAGTAAAAAATACTTTCAAATGAATATAAAATTTAGAAAAATGGCTATAACTGCCATTACAACACTGTTTTTCGTGGGCATTGCCAATGCGCAAACAGAAGGCAAACGTATAGTAGAACAAGTGCAAAAATCGCCAACAGTGGCAACATACAAAAATCTGACCATTGTTTTAATCCATGGAAAAGATGTGGTGGAACGTAATTATTTGACATTGGAAGAGGCAATGAAACAGAAAAAAGTTACGTTGCACGAAACGGGCACGGTAAATGAATTGTCGATTGACAATGCTTCTGCGGACTATGTATTTATTATGGCAGGCGATATTGTGAAAGGTGGTAGACAAGACCGTACTATTGCTGTAGATATTGTGTTGGAACCAAACGCACAACAAGTTCCATTAAAAGTGTTTTGCGTAGAGCCAAAGCGTTGGACAGGACGTGGCGCAGGTGGTGGAACTATTTTTTATTCGTCTGAAAAAATGCTTTGCAACAAGGCATTAAAAACAGCCGCTCGAGTTGAACAAAATCAGAGCAAGGTGTGGGAGGAAGTGGCTAATTATCGAAAGAATGTTAGCAAGCAACTAAGCTGTGGTTTAGCTCGTACTTCGAGTTTGCAAATTACATTGGAAAATGACGAGATACAATTCCGTATTGCCGAATACGTGAATGCCTTGCGCCCCGCTTTTAGAGGAAAAAACGACGTGGTTGGCTTTGCTTTTTTTATTAATGGCGAAATTTCAGCAATAGAAACATTCGGCAATGCCGCTCTGTTTCGCAAAGTACAGAAAAAATTATTGGAAGCGGCGGCGGCTGAGGCTTTAGAGCAGTACGATGGAAATTTACAATTTGAAAAGCCTACCTCAACTGAATTAATCGTTATTATAGAATCTGCTGAAAATAGAACGGCAACGACTCGCCAAATTACAATTAATATGATGGAATACACAACGAAAACCAAACAAGGCACCGTATTGCGTAGCGTAAATACCGACGCAAGCGAAGTAGCTTTGCGTACCAATATTTTATCTGCCGAAAGATTGAAACTTGAAGAAAATGAAGAAGATAAGCAAAATATACAAATTGCACAAGATACACAAAATGCACAACGAGCATTAGACGAAATATCTAACAACCTTGTGTTTATTGTTAATGGCGAAATATTTGATATGATTTTTGTTGAGGGCGGCAGTTTTACAATGGGTTGCACAAACGAGCAAAGTGATTGTGGCGCCGACGAAAAACCAACCCATCGAGTGCGATTAGATGACTATTACATAGGCACTTATGAAGTAACGCAAAAACTTTGGAAAACTGTAATGGGAACTAATCCATCGGAGTTTAAAGGTCAAGGGTGCGAAAATCTTCTCCCTGTTGAAAACGTGTATTATCTCGATTGTGTGAAATTTTGCGATGCGCTCAATTTATTGCTGGCAGAGCAATTACCCAAAGGTTACAAATTTCAGTTACCCACCGAAGCGCAATGGGAATACGCCGCTCGTGGAGGTAAAAAAACGCAGGGCTATTTGTATAGTGGTAGTAATTCCATTGACGAAGTGGCTTGGTACGAAGAAAATGGAGAAAAGAAAACTCACGAAGTGGGATTGAAAAAACCGAACGAATTGGGCATTTACGATATGAGCGGCAATGTGTGGGAGTGGTGTTATGATTGGTTTGGCACTTATAGAGATAAATCAGAGATTAATCCTCGTGGAGTATCAGTAGCCTCACGCCGTGTAACTCGTGGTGGAAGTTGGGAAAGTTACGCTCCATTATGCCGAACAACAAATCGTAGTTATTCAACGCAAGGTTATCGTTGCAACTTTTTAGGATTCCGCCTTGCTTTAGCGAAATAAATTTACTAACCGAGCAACTTTTCCAAAGTTCTAAACTTTGGAAAAGTTATTTGAAAAATAAAAGATTACAATGAAATTCGAAACCTACCGCTTCTCTCCTGAAGTAAAACAAGCCTTAACAGACTTAGAATACAAACGTCCAACCGACATTCAATACAAGGCAATCCCAAGTATTCTCAAACGTGAAGACGTGCTTGCCATAGCGCAAACCGGCACAGGAAAAACCGCCGCTTTTGCCATTCCAATTGTGGAACGAATAGTAGCATTGAAGAAAAAACACCGAAATCCGCACATTTCGTGCGTAATAATGGAGCCTACCCGAGAGTTAGTAATTCAAACAGCACGAGTGCTGCGCAGTATCGCAAAATATACCGATTTGCAAGTAATTGGCTTGCTTGGTGGGGTGGAGCAAGACCCTCAAATTGCACAATTGCGCAAAGGCGTTGATGTGCTCGTTGCCACTCCCGGCAGGTTGTTTGACCTTATCAGTCAAGGCGAAGCCGATATTTCGCATTTGCAAATATTGGTACTCGATGAAGCCGACCACATGCTCGATTTGGGATTTATAAAAGATATTCGTGCGCTTTTGCGCTACATTCCACGTGATAGACAAACATTGTTTTTTTCTGCGACGATTAGTCCCGAAATAAAAGATTTAGCCTATTCGCTGGTGGTAAAACCGGTGCGTATTCAAATTTCGCCCAAAAATCCGGTTACGAAAAATGTAAATCATTGTGTAATTTCGGTTGCAATGGACGATAAACGGTTCTTTTTGGAACGATTTATCAACGAACACCCGCAAGCAAAAATTCTGGTATTTGTGCGCACCAAAGTACGTGCCGAACGAGTAAAAAGCGCAATGAAACGTGTTGAAATCGAAAGTGACACCATTCACGGCGATAAAACCCAGCAAGAACGCAATGCGGTAATCAAACAATTTATTGCCGGCGATTTGAAAATCCTCATTGCCACCGATGTTTCGGCTCGCGGCATTGACATTCCCGGAATTGAATACGTAATAAATTACGACATTCCCGAAGACCCCGAAACCTACGTACACCGCATTGGTCGCACCGGACGCGCCGACAAACGCGGCAACGCAATTTCATATTGCAGCAACGAAGAACAAGAGCTGTTTGCCGCTATCGAAAGTTTTTTAGGACAAACGGTGCAATCGGTTGAAATTGACAAAAAACAATATCAAGAAACGAAAGATACCTCGTTAGATACTAATTTGAGTATCAAGGAATTGATGAATGAGATTGAGGAGATTGATAGGAGAGGGAAGCCCCCTAAATCCCCCTCAAGGGGGACTTTAAGAAAATGATTTCATCATTTTCTTACTCCTCCCCTTAAGGGGGAGGTCGGGAGGGGGCTGAACTCACAAGCACAAAATTTCTGCCGATACAACCCAAGTTCCCTACTCAATTCAATACTCCGCCGGTAACCATTATTTTGCTTGAAATCAAAAAACTCAAATCCGTTGAGTTTACTGCCTATTTCATTAATTTTTTCGGCATTTTTGTAGGGACTGATTGTCAATGTGGTAGAAAAATAATCAAAGCCCAATTCTTGCGCTTTTTTTTGCGTAGCTTGCAATAAAAATTCATAGCACAAAAAACAGCGTACACCGCCTTCTTTTTCAGTCTCTAAACCACGCACGGCAGAAAGCCACGCGCCGTGTTCGTATTCGCATATATGCAATTTTAGTTGAAAATATTGTGCCAAAATTTCCAACGATGCAAGCCGTTTGCAGTATTCGTCAAGCGAATAAATATTGGGCATATAATAGAATAATTCAATTGAGTGACCGGCGGCAAGAAGTTGTTCAACCGATGCAGAGGCGCACGGGGCGCAGCAGGAGTGGAGGAGGAGGCGCATTTTTGCTGATTATTATCTGTTGATACATTACAACTGCAAAAGTAGTGATTTTTCTGAAAATTTTTTTGTATCTTTGTCGTCTTATAATATTCAAAACATTCAAACAATGAACACAAAAGGTATCTACATCGTTCTTTCGGCGGTTGCCATTCAACTTACGCTTGGTATTGCGTACATTTGGAGCGTATTCCAAACAGGTATTGCAAACAGTATTTTCGGCGGCGATAATGCTGCTGCCGGACTTTCGTTTTCACTTTTGATAGCCATGATGACTATCGGAAGTGTTATTGGCGGCAAACTGACTGCTAAATATTCCATTCGCCGCGTTGTTTTTGCAGGCGGAATTATTTTGAGTGCCGGCTTTTTCTTTGCTTCTTTTGTTACGGCAAACATTGCATGGCTGTTGTGGGTAACGTATGGTATCATGGGCGGCATTGGTATGGGTTTTACGTACACCACCACTATCGCCTGCGCTCAAAAATGGTATCCCCACAAGAAAGGGCTTATTACGGGTATCATCGTTTCGGCGCTTGGTTTTGGAGGCGTTATTTTTACACCGATTGTGGAAAGCGTGATTACTGCTTTTGGCGGTGCAGGCGTAGGCGAACCCAAGGCATTTATGGTTTTAAGCGCAATTTTTCTGGTAGTATGCTCCGCAGGCAGCTTTTTCTTAAAAAATCCTCCCGAGGGTTATATGATGGACAAAGTTGTTTCAAGCACCAAAGCAGCACCTCCTGCAAAGAGCGTTACGTCGTCGGAAATGTTAAAAACGCCGCAGTTTTATTTGCTGACTGCCACTTTCCTGCTCGCCTGCATGGGCGGACTGATGATGATAGGCTTCGCAAAACCCATTGCCGTGGCGAAAGGATTAGCGGAAACGGCTACCATTGGCGTTTTGGCAATTGCGATGTTCAACTCATTGGGTCGCTTATTTTGGGGTATGGTGTCCGATAAATTAGGGCGAATAAACACCCTCATTGCTTTGCTCGGTATCGCTGCCGTACTTTCACTTTTGGTCAACGTTGCAAATGGCTATTGGATTTACGTTTTAATTGCGCTTATCGGATTTTCATACGGTGGACTTTTAAGTAATTTCCCCCCGTTAACCGCCGACCTTTTCGGGGCAAAAAACATGGCAACCAACTATGGATTTGTGCTTTTGGGTTTTGGCGCAGGAGCGGTTATTTCTTCGCAAATTGCAGGATATTATAAAAATATTTCCGCTGCTGCAAATGATATTAACCTTATGTTTCCGGCATTTGTGATTGCGTCGTGCTGTGCGGCTGCGGGGATTGTTATGATGTTGGTTTTGAAGAAAATTAAATAAAAATTTAATTTTCTTCAAAAGTTTTTACCCTATCTTTAAAATCTTGGGAAATTTCTTTTGAAGTATTGTTTTGCCGGTCGTAACCGCATAATATGGCTATGCACGTACTTTTAACATTTCCGGTATTGTTGTCAACAATACGCTGCATCATTTTTACGCTCCTGTTTCCAATTTCTATTACTTTGGTTTCAACGCTAATATCGTCGCCGTAAAGAATAGGCGCTTTGAAATCACATTCGATGCGCACAATCACTTTATCTAATACCGCCCAGCGAATATCTTCTTTTATCTGAGATAAATAATGAAAACGCCCTATATCATAATACGAATAGTATACGCCATTGTTCACATGACCAAAAGGGTCTAAATCGGTCATGCGGATTGTGATGGGTAATTTGCTTTTGAATGTCATGGTTTTACAATTTTCTTTTTATTCTATCAACCAACGTTTTATGCCTCTTTCTGGTTGTGAAAATTCTACTCCGATTTTTACAATTTTTCTGTGGTCGGTAATAAATGGAATTGCGTAATCTTTACTGTTTATTTGTTTTAAGGCATCTTCGGCGGTGGCATTATCGTCCATTTTAAACTCGAAAACGTAAATACTGTCGGCTGTTTTTACAACTGCATCGGCTCTGCCTTTGTTATTTTTCACTTCAGTTTCCACCGATTGCCCCATTAAAGTGAATAGTTGCCAAAAAACAAATTGATAAAATTTTTCTCTCAACAATGCTTTGGGAATTTCGTCATATTTTATTGTGGCAAAATATGCTTGCAACATTTTCATTGTACCCTCAATGTCGCCTGCATCAAGAAGTTTGATAAATCCGTTTGCCGTAAATTTTGAAGAAGATGTGCCAAAAGACGGTGTAAACTGCGGTAAAAGTTCGTTTAGAAAACCGTATTTTACCTCTTCATTTGGAAAACCAAGAATAAATTCATCAAATTTATTATCATATTTTTTTATTGTCAAGTAACCACTTTGATAAAGCAAAGGCACGTAATCTTCACTTTCTGCTTGATAATCCATTAGTGAGTTTGCTCCAATGGCAACATTTTTTTCAAGCATTGGAACTTCAAAACCTGTGTTTGCAAGGTGTTTTACCAAAAAAGTGGGTGTGCCTGTGGCAAACCAATAATAGCGATATTTTTGTGCTGAAAATGTGTTTAACAAACTGAAAGGATTGTAAACACCAATTATATTTTCGGAAAAATGATAGCCGTTATATAGTTTTTGTAATTCTAACAATGTTTCTTCGTATGTTTTTTGCGTAGTTTTTGCCAAGTCTGCAATTTCCGGCTTAAAATTTTCTTCTAATTCTGTTTGTGTGATACCACAGACGCTTGAATATTTGCTATTCAAACTTATATCGTCAAGATGATTTAAGTCGCTAAAAACGCTGACTTTTGAAAATTTTGTTACACCTGTGAGAAATACAAATTTTAAGTGAGCATCTTCGGCTTTGAGAACGCCATAAAAACCTTTCAAATGTTTACGAATATTTTCGTTAAGCGTAGGGTCTTCCATTGAAGAAATTAGAGGTTTATCGTATTCGTCAATCAAAACCACCACTTGTTTTCTCGATTTTTTATGCGCTCGTTGTATTAATCCCGAAAAACGAATTGCCGGTGTTGTGTCTAACTCATCTTTTCCCCACACTTCCTCCAATTGTCGTAAATTTTTGTCTAAAACCGCATTAAAAGATTCAAAATCGGTATAACTTTCACGATTAAAGTCTAAATAAAAAACAGGATATTCAACCCATTCTTTTTCAAGTTCGGCAATTTTCAATCCTTCAAAAAGTTCTTTTTTTCCTTCAAAATATGCTTTCAAAGTGGAAAGAAACAAACTTTTTCCAAATCTGCGAGGGCGACCAAGAAAATAAGGTTTGCCGTATTGCACTAATTGATATATATATTGAGTTTTATCAACGTACAAAAAGTTGTTTGTACGCAGATACTCAAAATCTTGTATGCCAATAGGCAGTTTTCTTATTGTATTCATTTGGTTATTTATTTTTTTTTAAAGGTCAAATGGAACACGCTTACGCGGTTTCATAATCAATAATTTTACAACCACACAAAAGTAGTGAATTTATTTGAGTTTACAATTGCGTCCTAAATAAAAAGAGAAGTTGCAGATTAGTTTCTCATGGCTATTTTATGTTGTCAACTACGATAATGATACGAAAAACACAATTATTTTCAATAAAAATGATACGATTTGAGCCGTAAATATACGATAGTGATACGAAAAAATAGTATTAGGCGGGCTTTTTATTGACACACGGACTACTCTTTTACCACTTTCCTTACAACTTTGTCTGTTTCGACGGTTACTGTTACAAAATAAGTTCCTGACGGCAAACTGCTTATGTTTACAGATTTTACCGCACTGTCGCTTTTTTGCACTGTTCTGCCTTGCAGGTCTGTGATTTCAAAAGGTGTTTCTATACTGAAATTCAGTACATTGCAGGCGGGATTGGGATACATTTTTATTTTCTCTGCTGCAATATCGTCAATGCCTGTTGTTCCTATCGTTACGTCTGCGATTGGTATAAAACCTATGTTTGTGCCGTTGGCAACCGAAATACCGCTGTTGCTCCCCTGTTTTGCCCATACTGCCGTTGTTTCATCGGAAATTATATAAATATCATCGCTTGTGCCTGCCTCGTATGTGGTTGTGCCTGCTTCATTGTCCCACGCAACGATTATGGCATTACTGGATGCGGGTTGAACAATGCCATGGCTGATAACGCTGCCAAACCACCCGCCGTAGGCAAACAGAATACCGCCGCTGACAGTTGCTTCATCGTAGCAATGAATTGCATAGCCGGTGGTTGCCAAAATCATTCCGCCGCTGATAGTTACCGGCGCATTTTCGCTGGAAACCGCGGCGTAACCGGTGGTTGTTGAAACTGTACCGCCGCTAATATTCATCGTGCCGTTAGAATTGAAAAGCGGTACGCCTTCGGGTGCCGAAATCGTGCCGCCGGTAACGGTTACTGTTCCTGTTTCGTTGTAAACCCCTACACGTTCGGCTGTTGAAGAAATTGTTCCGCCGCTGATTGTTACCGTTCCGTTTTCGTTGTGCACTCCTGTGCCTTCGACTGTCGAAATTGTACCGTTACTGACGATTACCGTTCCTTTTTTGTTTGTAACCCCGTAACCCCATTCGCCTGTTGCCTGCACCGTACCGCCGCTTATGTCTACTGTGCCTGTTGAATTGTTATAAACTGCGCTGCCAAATTTGCCCGTTGACAGCACTGTGCCACCGCTGATGTTTACCGTTCCGGTGGAATTATTCCGAACTGCCGCACCTGTGGTTGCCGAAACTGTTCCGCCGCTAATGTCTATTATACCTAAAACAGCATTGCCGCCATCAGCCGTGTTTTCTACTGTTCCGCCGGTGATTTTAATAGCAGTTGCAGAATTGTTATAAATTGTGCCGTTTGTGGCAGATGTATTCGCGGATGTTACTAACGCTGTTCCGGACACGGTAATTTCGCCGTTACTGTTAACAACTGCTCTTCCGGTTGTGCCGGTTGCCTGCACTGTGCCGCCGCTGATTACTACGCTGCCGGAGCCAATGTTATAAACTGCTATACCGGTGGTTGTCAAAATCGTACCGCCGCTGATAGTTAGAGTTCCTCCTGTGCCGTTCTCAACAGCGTTATTAGATGACGAAATCGTTCCACCGCTGATAGTTAGAATTCCGCCTATATAATTAAGTACCGTTGTTATACAGTTTGGTGCCGCAATCGTACCACCGCTAATGGTTAGTGTTCCGTAACGGTTGGCAAGCAGTCCACCGGTTGTAGCGGTAGATGTAAGTTCCGCCTTGCATTCTATTGAAATAGCACTATTGTCTATCAGTATAGCACACGTCATAGAAGTAGAGGCTGTGGTTGCTTTCCCCGTAAGGGTAATTTTTCCCCACGCTGTGCCGTCAAAGGTAATTAACGGTGCGCTGCCGCCGCCCAAGTCAAGTACATCACTGCCGCCTGCGCCAAACTGAATGATACAGTCCGCACCTCCGGCATTGACTTTAATAAGGTCAATAATGTTTTGAAGGACAGGTTCGTTAGTCGTTAACGGTCCTCCGTTCTTGTAGGTGTTAAAGTTCGTACCGACTTTCGTAATGGTGTAGGTACTTTGCGACATTGCCGCAGTTATGCTCAAGCCAACAATGGCGAGCATTGCAAAAAATGTTTTTATGTGTTTCATACTATTGTAGTTTAGAAAGTTAATACATTGTAATTCAAAAACACAAAGATAGTGCTTTTTAAATTTTTTTCACCTTAAAATTCCGATATTTGCACTGTGCATCTTAAATTTTATTGCCACATTGCTTTACTACCCGTTAAAATACTCATACAGTTCAATTTGACTACGAATTTTTTTATCGGCATTTCCCATGTAATACGCATTTTCCTTATCATCGGTCAACAACCGCGCCTTCACATTATCATTCCATTGCAAATTAAAAATATCACACAGCGTTTGGTGTATGTGCGTGTCCATAATTGGGGCGGCAACTTCCACGCGGCGGTCTAAATTGCGGGTCATGAGGTCGGCACTTAGAATGTAGCTGCGTTCTTTGCCGCCGTTGGCGTGAATTATCATGCGGGCGTGCTCCAAATATGTATCTACAATGCTGTGAACTTCAATGTTTTCACTCAAACCTTTAATTTGTGGTTTGAGGCAACATGCTCCTCGAATAATTAAACGGATTTGTACGCCGGCATTGCTCGCTTTGTACAGTTTTTCAATCAGTTTTTCATCGGTCAATGAATTGAATTTGCCGTAGAAATATGCTTTTTTCCCTTTCTTGGCATTTTCAATTTCGGTGTGCACCATGTCGTTGATTGCCTGCCGCAAATCGTAGGGGGCAACCATCAAACAATTGTATTCTTGGCGTTTGTGCGTATGTTCCAAGTAATCAAACAGTTTGCGAGCATCGGCAACTATTTTTTGATTGGCGGTAAACAAACCGAAATCGCAATACAACGTAGCGGTGTTTTCGTTGAAATTTCCGCTGCCAATATAGGCGTAACCTTTAATTTTCCCGCTGCCTTCTTTGCGTTCCACAAGGGCTACTTTGCTGTGTACTTTTATGCTTTCGAGCGAATACAAAACCTTTACTCCGGCTTCCTGCAATTCGTTTGCACTGCTTATGTTTTGTTCTTCGTCGAAACGGGCTTTGAGTTCTACCAATACGGTTACTTTTTTACCGTTTTTGGCGGCGTTGCACAGCGTGCGAATTACTTTTGAGCGCGAAGCCGTGCGATAGAGCGTTATAAAAATACTTTCCACACTTGGGTCAATGGCGGCTTCACGCAGAAAATCAATAAAATGCGTAAACGTGTGATAGGGGTAATACAGCAAAATATCGCGCTGCTTGATAACCGACAGAATACTCGAAAATGGGTCGATTGCCCGGTGCGCAATTGCCTGTTGTTTTTCGTTTTCCAAAGCAGGATTGATTTTCGGGAATTTCATTAAATCACGCATTAAATGATATTTGCCGCTTGCAACCAATTGTTGCGGTTTTTTCAGTTTGAATTTGTGCGCCAGCAATTTGAGCACATCGGCAGGCATTTCGCGGTCGTGCGTGAGGCGAATAACCCGTCCGTGCTGCCGTTGCGAAATTCCTTTGTTCATTTTTTCTATGAAACTTTTGCTCACATCATCGTCGAGCGTAAACACCGCATCGCGAGTAAATTTGAACGTATATGCCTGAATACTATCGTAATTAAACATGAAAAAAATGTCGTCTAAAAACAATTGTATAATATCGTCAACGAAAATAATGTCGGTGCGCCCCTGCGAAGAGGGTAAAACTACAAAGCGAGGACTGTCTTCGCTCACAGGAGCTTCAATAATTGCGTAACGAGCAGTGTTTTTTTGAGTCATTTTTACGGCAAGGTAAATTTTGCCGTCGGCTAAAAATGGCAGGTCTATATGTTTGCGCACTATAATTGGCACTAAACGTATGCTGATAATCGATGAAAAATATTTCGTACAAAATTGCCGTTGCTCGTCGTTCAATTGCGTATTGTCAATCAAAAAAATGCCTTTTTGTTCCATTTCGGCACGAATTTCGGCATACGTTTGACTAAACTGATTTTGTGCAATTCCGATTTTTTTGTACAATGTTTGCAGCAGTTCGGCAGGGGAGTAGCCGCCGCTTAAAATCTCGTGTTTGGAACCTTTTATATCGTGCAGGCGCAGCAGTGTAGCCATGCGAACTTTAAAAAATTCGTCTTGATTGTTCGAGAAAATTCCCAAAAATCGTAGGCGTTGCAGCAGGGGAACGGTTTTGTCCTGTGCTTCTTGCAGCACTCGCTCGTTGAAAAGCAGCCAGCTTAATTCTTTGTTGTTGAAGGTGTTCATTTCGTTTGTTTAAAACGTGCTAAAAGTAATTGTTTTTGCGATACGAAATGTTACAAATTGCAAGAATCTGTTTAAAATTTATTTCTTCGTGTCTTTTTGTCTTCGTGCCTTCGTGTTTATTTTTTTAAGCGCAAGCGCATTTTAGTGAACACGAAGACAGAAAGACATGAAGACACGAAGTTTATATTCGAATAGCTCTGCAATATTTATTTTGATTAAATTTTAAACAGACTCTAAAAGTATAGGTTATTTTTCAATCCGTATTCCTATGGTTTTCAATCCATTGAACACTCTGCCTTCATCGCTTGTGAATGTAAACGATTGAGCCTCTTTTGTGAAATATGTGTTGGAAAGTATTGGAATTTCGTACTTCCACAGGCTATCGGTTTTGGTTGCCAAAAAATTACCTTTCGCATCAAAAAGCGGTATGCCAATAGATACGGGTATAAACGATTGTACATCATTTCGACTGTGCGAAAACGTTACTACCAATTGCGTAAAATCAATTTGATTACCGTGCGTAATTGTTAGATACACATTGTGAGGAACTTGGTCGTTATCGTTCTCATACACAAATGTTTGGTTAATGCTGCCGGCAACGGCAACGGATTGTTCAAAAACGGTTTGTTTTGGTGTTTGGCACGATGCAAATATTATGCACAATGTAAGATAGATAAATTTTTTCATTTTGATATTCATAGATATTCGATTAAAAAGCCCCCTAAATCCCCCTCAGGGGGACTTTTGGAACTGTGGTTTAATATTTAGATTATTTCATTATTGTATCTTTTATTTATTTTGTTTGCCGAGCTTCAGCAAGTCCCCCTTGAGGGGGATTTAGGGGGCTTTTTCCTCCCTCTTTGCCTCCTCCCAATACTCGTCCATTTCCGCCAAAGTCATTGTATGCAAATCTTTCCCCTGCGCTATGGTTTTCGATTCCAAATATTCAAAACGGCGTTTGAATTTTTTGTTTGTTCGCTCAAGCGCAGTTTCGGGGTCTATACCATATAAACGTGCAGCATTGACCATGGAAAACAAAAAATCGCCAAATTCATTTTCTATTTTTTCTTGGTTATTTTCAAGTGTCATTTCGTGTTTGAGTTCGGCTAATTCTTCCGTAACTTTGTCCCACACCTGCTCTTTGTGTTCCCAATCGAAACCAACGGCGCGGGCTTTTTGTTGCATACGGGCAGCTTTTACAATTGCCGGCAAGGAATTCGGCACTCCGCCAAGCACCGATTTCGGACGGCCTTTTTCCTTCATTTTCAATTGTTCCCAGCGTTCTTTTACCTGCTCTTGATTTTCAAGGTGTTCTTCGCCAAACACGTGCGGGTGGCGGTAAATCAGTTTTTCGCAGAGTGAATTTATCACATCTGTTACCGTAAAATCACCGGTTTCCGAAGCTATTTTTGAATAAAACACAATGTGCAAAAGCACATCGCCAAGTTCTTTTTTTACTTCATCGGGTTTTTGTTCCAAAATTGCATCTGCCAATTCGTAACATTCTTCAATAGTCAAATTGCGCAACGTTTCAAACGTTTGCTTTTTGTCCCACGGACATTTTTCGCGCAATTCGTCCATTATGTGCAATAGGTGTTCGAATGATTTGCTTGCGGTTTTATAATCTGTCTTTGTTATGATATTCATAGATATTCAATTGATATTGAGATATTCAATAGATTTTGCCTTATTTTTATTTAATTAACGAGCCAGCCATAACACGCAAAATAATTACATAACTGCCAATGACTTTGTACACAATTGTCATTTTTTTGAAATTTATTGTGCGAACATCGGCACCATAAGTGAAGATTAAAAAATCGTTTTGACTGTATGCAAATAATTTTCCGGTAGTTTTTAATGTATCAATCGTATCAAGCAAGTCATTAAAATATTTTACCGCTGTATTGGGCGAAAGTATTTCAAAGGCAATGTACTCATACACATTCTGCAAATCTTTTTCGGCTTGTTCGGAATACCAAATTTCACACGTTTCCATAACTCAAATTGCAGAAAGATTGTGATTCACAAGCGATTCATTCAGTTGAGGACGAATATTTTCGCCGTAAAAACCCACCAAACGCTCAGCAAGAGTACCAAAAACTTCATTGTGAGAATACAAAATAGGCTCGCCGTCGGCTCGAAAACGTACTCCGCACATCTCTAACTGCTCTTTGACAGACATTGCTTGCAATTCCTCCAAAGTTGGTTGTTCTAATATCGCTGACATAATAGTTTTGTTTAAAAATTGTAGCACAAAGATATAACTTTTCTTCAAAAAACCAATTCAAAAGTAAGAGCGAAAAAATTTTAACTTCGTTGAGGGCTGCGCCGTTCGCCCCTACAAATCAAAAAACCTTTCCAAAGTTTCGAAACTTTGGAAAGGTTAGCGTTGTTAAAATATTTTCAAAATTAGCAAGATTAAAAAATCCTGAAAATCATTTCAATCTTGAAAAAATCTTGGTTCAGACAAAAGACAATTATTTTGCGAGTACACTGCGTATTTGTTGTGGTAGGAATTTGTAATGCATACCGACGTTGGCTGCTTTGTCATCGTTTCTATAAAACATCAAGCAGTATGCGGAGTTATCTTCTTTCGATTTTGGTGTACTACTCCAATATAAGATAACATTACTATTATTCCTAAAAATAACAGGAAAGAAAAGAGAGGTTCCCTTAGATTTATCGGTAAATTTCCAGCCAGCTACACCGTTTTGAGTAGTCTTTTCGTTTGTTACTTTTTCAGTATCGAACAAACTTTCTTGTTCTTCTTTGGTTGGTACTCGCCAACCAGCAGGGCTTGGGTCATTCGCTTTTTCCCATGTTGTGCCATTGGGGTTATCGTCCCAATTAACTTTTGTAGTATCGGTATCATTCCACGCCTTAGTGTGATTCCATTGGTATCTCATTCCTACACTTTCGGGTTTTTCTGTAAAAGTACCAAAAGCATCAACATTACGAGTAGCCCATGTTACACCATTAATTACTACACCGACATCGGTAATTTTTTGGTCGGTTGGTTTCGATTCATCGTCTTTACAAGCATTAAACACCACACTCGCCAATCCTAAAACAGCAAGTAAACTAATTTTTAAAAAAGTTGTTTTTTCCATTTTACGTTTTGTTTTACTTCCGTCCTTACGCGGAAGGTTTTAAATTAAATTTTGTTTATGAAAAAATTGTCCTCAACAGAATTTTTCTGTTTCCATACGCACATAAAAAAAGCGTGGGACTAACTTACCACGCCCATAAGGTACGACCAAGCACCCGACACTGACAAATAAGACAAAACCCACGCAAACGTAGGCATTACTTATACTTACCAGTATCTTATTCTGTGCTTTTTTAATTTGGTCGTTTTAATGGGCAAAGAATAAAGCAAATGCTTTTTCCAAAATTAAAATGTGCGTATTACATTACGCTTTTCTTATCATAGGCTACTATTTTTATCGTTTTATATATTTCCTTGTCAACTTGTTAACTCGTTAACTTATCAACTCGTCAACTATTTACAGCAAATCCCTCTCTTTCTCCGCCTCACTCTCATAAAACCGCACAGTAATTTTCGTATGTTTATCCACATGCGAAAAATGCGTTTTAAAACTATTGTTCGGCAGGGCAATTTCCATAAAACCGCTAAAACTGAACAATGCCATTATTGAATCGCGTCGCTCAAAATCGTTGTAGTTCACGGCAATTTTATCTGTGGTGGTTTGCGGACGCATACTGCCCACTCGTATAGAAAATGGTCGTTTTTTTCGAGCATGTTCAAATTCTTGTTTCGTAATATTGGTCAAAGCATTGCCATAACCGTCGAAAAATATAATTTCGCCTTGCAAACCGTCGGGTGTAAGCCCCGGTAAACTAATTCTTCGTCCTTTTTCACATTCCACCCGTTCGCCTAAATGATTGGGTTGCATACCCATAGCCAATTTTCCCAAAGCATCTATATAAATTTCGAGTTCGGGAAAAGCGTTGAATTTATCGGACGAAAGCGCCGAGGGGAGCGCATACACATTCGTGGGAATTTCGTTGAAAATCATTTCCCACACGCCATTGTTGGGACCTATAAAATAGTGGTTTTTATACTGGAAACAAATATGCTGTACGTGTTGCAGGTTAGCCAATTTTCCGCCAACGGCAAGCACGTGAATGGAATTTACCATAAAAAAATGATATGAATTTTGGAGAGCCAACGCCGCTTTTGCCGGTTGCAAAGTGTCTATTTGATGCGAAATATCGACCAACTGCACACCCGGAATGCGCGACACCAAACGTCCTTTGAAAGCTCCGACGTACAAACCGTCGGTTCCCCAATCAGTAGTCAATGTTACCGTTATCATATACTCATTTTTTTACAAGGTTGCAAGATAGAAATTTTTCGATAGATTACAAGCAAAAAACGAGAAAAATTAAAATAAACTTCGTGTCTTCATGCCTTTCTGTCTTCGTGTTCACAAAAAAAATGCGCTTGCGCTTAAAAAATAAACACGAAGGCACGAAGACAAAAAGACACGAAGAATAAATTCAAATAAAAATCAAACAAATTTTTAGGTTTTTGTGTAATTTTGCGCAGTATTAAAAAAAATCAAACCATGACCGAACATTCCATTCTTTTAGAGGCTCTCAATCCGCTTGATATTTTTGGCGTGCAAAACGAAAAAATTGATGCAATTAAAAAATATTTTCCAAAACTGAAAATCATAGCGCGCGGCAACGAAATAAAAGTGATTGGCAGCAAAAAAGAATATGAGCACTTTGCAGAACAGTTGCAATATATTGTTGCACACGTGCAAAAATATCATGGTATTTCGGTGGCGCACATTCACGATATGTTGCGGGGAAATCAAAAAAACGAATCGCTGTTTGATAACGAAAATCCGAACAACGACACCTTGTTTTTTGGTAATAACGGCAAGCCAATAAAAGCCCGCACGCCCAATCAAAAGAAATTGGTGGCATTGAACGATAAAAACGATATTCTGTTTGCCATTGGACCCGCCGGAACGGGAAAAACGTATACTGCCGTTGCTCTGGCGGTGCGGGCACTACGTAACAAAGAAGTCGAACGCATTATTTTATGCCGTCCTGCGGTGGAGGCTGACGAAAAACTTGGTTTTTTACCCGGCGATATGCGTGAAAAATTAAATCCGTACCTGCAACCCTTGTACGATGCCCTGCAAGCAATGATGCCGCCCAAAAAACTACAAGATTTGATAAGCGACAACGTTATTCAAATTTCCCCTCTTGCCTATATGCGTGGACGCACGCTCGACAATGCCTTCGTAATTCTCGATGAAGCACAAAACGCCACGCTCAACCAACTCAAAATGTTTTTAACCCGCATGGGCGAACGGGCAAAATTCATAATTACCGGCGACATTACCCAAATTGACCTGCCCGACAAAAACCGTTCGGGGTTACAAATAGTACTTTCGCTTTTCAAAGACAGCAAGGGGATTGAAACTATTATGTTTGAAAATAAAGATATTGTACGGCATCGGTTGGTGGCGCATATTATTGATGCGTTTGATACGATAAAAGCCCCCTAAATCCCCATGAAGGGGGACTTGCTGAAGCGCGAAAGAGTTCGTGCGGACATTTTTAAAATAAAATATTTTACTGAAAAGTTGTATAATCATACAATTATATTTATATTTGCACAATGAAAAGAGAAATTATTGCTTATAAAAGCTATTATAATGAATTTATAAACAGCTTAAATGAAAAGGAAAAACAAAAACTTAAATATATTTTGTTATTGCTTGAAACAAGCGACCGTATGCCTGTGAAATTTATGAAACTCATACGAGATGGATTGTTTGAGTTAAGAATGGAATATAACGGAAATATTTATCGTTTGTTTTTTATTTTCGATGGGGATAGAATTGTAGTATTATTCAATGGTTTTCAGAAAAAAACACAAAAAACGCCATCGGGAGAAATAGAAAGAGCATTAAGATTAAAAAATGAATATTATGAGCACAAACAATCCCTTAATAACGAACATTAGCGAGCAACTTGCAAAAGAATTTGGAGCGCACGGCACACCCGAAAGAGCAAAATTCGACGAAGAGGCGTATGCTTTTTACACAAGTCAAATATTACTCGACACTCGCAAACAATCACGATTGACACAGGCTGAACTTGCACAAAGAATCGGTGCTGATAAATCGTATATTTCTCGCATAGAAAAGGGAATCATTAATCCAAGTGTTGCCACATTTTATCGTATAATTGCGGCTTTGGGGCGTAGTGTGGAAATAATGCCGGCTTATGGGGTTGCCCGCGGATGAAATTTCATAATAGCATCGTGCAAATGCTGCTTATTAATATGCGTATAAATTTCGGTTGTGGTTATTGATTCATGTCCGAGCATATCTTGTACGGCACGTAAATTTGCGCCGCCATCGACCAAATGCGTGGCAAATGAATGGCGGAACGTATGCGGACTGATATTTTTTGTAATTCTGGCTTGCTGGGCGGCTTGTTTTATAATCAAAAACACCATTACCCGTGTCATTTTTTTGCCTCTGCGATTTACAAACACAATATCTTCACTGCCTTTTTGAATAGATTGATGATTGCGCGTTTGCTCAAAATAGCCTTGAATTTCGAGCATTGCTTTGTTACTCACGGGAATTAAACGTTCTTTATTTCCTTTTCCAATTACTCGAACATAGCCATATTCAAACATTAAGTTGCTTATGCGTAAATCCACCAATTCGCTCACACGTAAACCACAGCTATACAGGGTTTCAATAATTGCCCTGTTGCGCTGTCCTTCGGTTTTGCTGTAGTCAATTGATTGTATCATGCGGTCGATTTCGGCAATTGAAAGTACTTCGGGAATGTGACGAACTGTACGAGGCAAATCAATATGTTCCGTTGGGTTGATTTCAATATAATTTTCTCGTTGCAAAAATTCATAAAAACTACGCAAACCCGAAAGTATGCGAGCCTGCGATGTTGCCGCTATTCCAAATGAATTGAGCCACAGAATAAAAGAACGCAATATGTTTGCATCGCCCTTTTGCAACGGAGTGTTCATATCGTGTAAAGCAATAAATTCTGCCAATTTATTCACATCGTGCACGTATGCCTCAATGGAATTAGGCGAAAGTGATTTTTCCAATTGGAGGAATTGGGCGAATTCTTGTATTAGGTCGGAGTTTTGCATAGTTTTTTTAGCACGCAGATGACGCGAATTAAACGGATTTTCGCAGATTATTTTACCATTAATTCCGTATTTGTAACCCACAAACCAAAATATGGATTTCGTGAATCGGTGCGTTTTAATAAAATCAAGAAGTCTTTGTCGAAAATCATTTTCTTGGGTTTTTGTATTATTTCTTCCTCTTCCTCTCGTCGTGATAATGAATCAACCATCACTACCGCTTCACTTTCAATTTCCGCACCGCTTTCGTCTAAAAGAAAAGCGGTACGTTGCCAAGCGGTTCTTATTCGATACGCTTGTTGCGCCGCATTAAATTTATTTCCCTCCAATGTTGCATAATTTGTTTCAATATTGAATTTGAATTTGGGAATAACAACTTCGTCGTTGTAATCGCTATTTATGTAATATTTCCATTTCGATTTTTCATTTCTCCGTTCTTTTTTCCCTATTTCCGTTAGTTTTATAATTTCCTCATTCATTTCCACCATGGAGTTAAAAACTTTATTGGTTTTGAATAAAATAATTTCGTGAGTTTTGTCTTTCGGCAATAATTTGATAATGAAATTGTTATCGTTTTTGTAATAAACAATTTCAACTATTTTCAATTGTTTGTTATTACTATAACCGGTTACACCAAACGAAGCAACTTTTTCTCCTTTGAATTTCAGTTTTTTATCATAACTATTCAATTTTACCTCAAAAGGTAATGATTTAGAAAATTCTGCTTTTGCTTTGATTGTATTTCCGATAATTTCACTACTTGTTGAATATTCGCCGTTTTTTAACGCATACATAAACGATTGTGAATTATTGAGCAACAATAAATCGGTATCGTTGGGCGATATTGTGAGCGGTTTGTCAATTAGTTTTCGTACTTCGTCCCAAGCGTACAAAAGTGTTACGCAATACACAGCATTATTTCGCGCATCTATTGTATGTTCAAGCGTTGGAATGAAATCGGTTTTTTCAAACTCGGAAAGATTTTTTGCGTCTGAAAAATTTCTATTAATTTCTGTTAAATCGCCCTCATTTTTTACTATCAAACTATTAACAGTATCTTGTTCTAGAAACTCAACAGTATCTTGCTTCTGAATAGAGAATAAAAGAAATATAGCAATTAAACCTATTAGTACAGAGGCAGTTAGTATAACCGTCCACATAAATTTTTTATTTTTTATCATAATTTTTGTTTTTTTTAATCTGTGAAAATCCGTTTAATCTGCGTCATCTGCGTGCAAATTTCCGCAATTTATATATTTTTGCTCACAATTTCAAAAACCATGACAAAAGAATTACTAACAGTTTTTATAGGTGGCGGAGTAGGGAGCGTTTCACGCTACGCCATAGCATTGGCTTTGGGTAAATTTCAATGGCTGTTGCACGGTTTTCCGCTTCACACATTTGTAATCAACGTTTCGGGCAGTTTTTTGATAGGATTGCTTATGGGCTATTTATCAAAAAATCCTGCGCAATGGATTTATTTTTTGCTTGTGGTGGGCTTTTGCGGCGGTTTTACCACTTTTTCGGCATTTGCGTTGGAAATTGTGCAATTATTTAAAGCACAACACGTTGGTGTTGCATTTTTATATATAGTCTTATCGGTATTGTGCTGTGTGGCGGCTACATTTGGGGCAATGCGATTGACGGCGTAAAAGTAATTTAGAACGCAGATGACGCGGATAACGCAGATTGACTTCGTCGAGCCCTTCGGGGTTTACACGGATTTTTATTTTATTGTAAATCAAACAATTGTGAAATGTTAAAAGTCTTTTTATCTGCGATAATCCGTGTCATCTGTGTTATCCGCGTTCTTTTAATCTAAACAAGTGTTACCCCTCAAAATTCCGTTCCCAAGCAATTCCATTATTAGCCAATAATGGATTTTGACGAAGTTGCATACACATTATAGCATATAATTCCGGAAATTGTTCCGAAAATGCTTTGGGATTTTCAAAGAAAACTTCCATTGCGCAGGCAAAAAACTCCATTTTACTGACAAAGGCATAACTGCGGAAAAATTTTCGAGCCGCAGGGGTTTGCATTACTTTTTCGGCTTCTGTGTGCCAATCGCTCATCATTTCTTTGAAATTTTGATTATGCTTGCCTCGCACCATGTTATTGATAAACAGCGCGTGTGCAAATTCGTGTATGCCCAAATTGATGGAATCGTACGGAAATTTTACACCTTCCATAAAATGCTGCCATGAAAACACAATGCACGATTTTCTCGGATTCGTCTCGCCTTGATGTAATTGTTTGGTTTGCGGCGAAATATATTCTTTGTCGGAAATAATAATTTTGCGAAACACATCGAATGTGCACGCAAAGGTGTAGCCAAACGTAATTTGAACCGCACTTGTAGCAATCAAAATTTTCATTTCATCGGTAAGTTTCGATTTATTGGTGTGATAAAATTTTTTTAGAACAATAAAATCGTAAACACGTTTCCTAAATCGCTTCTGTTCTTCTTTGTTAAGATTTTGATAATAAACAGAATACTTATGTAATGTTGGGGATATTTTTTTTTCTAATCGCCACATTTTTAGTTTAAATGCACGAAAAATTATAGTCCAAAAACCAATATAAACAAGAACAAGATAGAGAAAAGCAGGTGGCATACAAATAATTTTTTAATTTTTTTAATTTTTTGTGTCTTGTGTCTAAAAGTCTAATGTCTCACGTCTAAAATCTACAACCATTCCGTTTTAACCTCACAAGAACCACCTAAAATAGTAATTTCGCAAAATCCAAACCGGTTATCAATAGCAAATTTTTTCGCCGTAAGCGGAATTTGATAAAGCAACGAGGGAACAACTATTTGCCGAACATTTTTATGCAAACTTTCGGTACTGCAATGATAATGCCCCGAAATAACGGTAACGGGTGCGGAATGAGAAACCAACAAATCTAAAATTTCTTGTTTGTTGCGTAGCGCATAGCGTTGCTCCATATACTGCGCTTGTGTGGGCACAATAGGGTGGTGGGCGCACAAAAACACCGCTTGGTCTGTATGGTTGTGCAAAAATTGTTCAACATATTCTTTTGAAATTTCGCCTGACGAAGAATCTAAAAAAAGGAAAGGAGCGGAGCCAAATTTTTGTTCAAAACAACTTGTAGTGTTTTTCAAGCGCGGTTGCATGATTTTATACAGCAAATTCCATTCGTCGTGATTACCGGGTAGGCAATAAATATCTTGTGTAATATTAGCTAATCCATTGGAAAACAATTGATAACTATGTTTGTTTGCGTTTTTGTAAGCAATGTCGCCAAGTATCAAAAGCGCATCGAATTGTTTGTTGCGAATAGCTGAAATTACTTTTAAAAAATTGCTATTCGCATCAAAATTCGCTATTGATTCGTTGAGCGAGGGGAGGTGTGGGTCGGAAATTGCTATGAGTTTCATGCCGCCCTACCTCCAATTAAAAATATCAAATCTATCAAGCGGACGAATAGTATCGTGCCATTCAAAATTGTCGAGTTGTGAGTTTGCTTCGTTTATTTCGGCAGGAGGGTCTATAAATCCTTGGGCTTTGGTGCGAAATACAAGGTTCGATAATTTTCCGTCGACAAGATTGGCAGTTATGTCATTACATTGTTGCTTGTTTACACCTATCAATTCGCCGTCGTCGCGCATAAAATAAAGAAATTCGCCATTTTTCTGCATATCAACCCTGTATAACTGATTGTCTTTAATAAAACCTTTTAATGTGTTGCCTTTCATTTGATTGAAACTTGTGGCATCGTCCTGTTCAACCAAAAACGCATTGGCATCAATAAAAATTTCTTCTATTTGATTGTTTATCAGGCGTAATTGCACACTTCGTCCGGTTAATTGATTTACCTCGTGCCAAACTATGGGGCGAGTGTGCAGCCAAATAAGCGAATCGAGCGAATTGTAGTGCAGCGAATCGCACACGCCTTGCAGGTCGCTTTTGAAAAAACGCACTTTGTGATAGGCTTTTATTACGTTATATTCTACCGAATCAGCGAGTTGCAGCGTGTCATTTTCAGTTTTCATTGGATTGGCAATTGTAAACCGTTGGCTAAACACGCTGTCGGCGTGCAAATAGAGTGAATCGGTTTCAAAATCCTTGACTACAAGCAGTTTACCGGTGGCAAATGCAAGTCTTTGTTTACCATCGAGAAAGCCTTCTTTACCAAACAAACTGATTTTTTCGGTAGTATCAAGAATATGCACATTTCGGCGAGCCCTGCCTATGTCGGTATTGCGGTTGTAATTCAGCGTATCGCCATACACATAGTATGATTGCGAGTTGAGAAAAGAATTTTTTACGCCTTCGGCAATATTCGTTTGCGTATTGTACCAGCCATTTTCGGTGTAAAACAGGTTTTGGTCGCTTTCTACACGAGTTGGACCCGTAAACGAGGCAACTTTTGTTACCGTGTGATAAGCAAGGTCGTCGGTGCGAATAGTGTAATCTTTATTGACCAACACCACCTTATTTTTAAATTGAATAAGATTTTCGTTCACGTAAAACGTTCCCACTACGCTTGTGAGCGTATTTGCGCGGTCGGTAATTTTGCCATTATTAGGATAATAACCCACGTTTTCACGAGTATTATAATCAAGTTTTTGCGTTGTGAGCGTCATGTCTTTGTTAGTCATCGTAATTCGTCCGCGCAGTTGCGCCAAACTTGTTTGACTGCTGTAAAACAAGGTGTCGGCATAAATAGTTACGCCCTCGTTGAGAATACGCACATTGCTAAATGCTTCAAAACGATTATCATTTACATAAAAACGTGCGCTATCGCAAAACATCAACGCATTTTCGTGTCGAAAAGCAACATTTCCATGTAATCTTCGCACATTGCGGTCGCCTGTCATTACATCGCATTGGGTAATTTCAATTTTGCGCTTTTGGGCTGTTGCTGAAAAGGCGAGGAGTGTGAATAGTAGGAGTAAAAGAGGTTTTAGGCGCATTTATTTATAATTATTAATTATTAATTATTTCAGTTTAGAGCGGCAAAGGTACTGATTTTTTTATTTTTCGCTTTATTATTGCTGTTAATTATTATTCAGTAAATTTTGCAAAATATTGATTTAAGATAAAAACAATTAGTATATTTGCTCAATCGAAATCATATAAATATTCAATTTATGGCAAAATTTTTAAATACAAGAAAAGCCGTTTCTGAAATGGAAGATTTAATCAGAAATGCAGGCGAAAAACTAATTCTTATCTCTCCTTATCTACGACTCTCGAAAGATTTTAAAGAATTGTTGACTTATCGTAATAGTAAAGATAAAATTACTACGGTAATATTTGGGAAGTCATATTTAAAACCCGATGAAATGAGTTTTTTACAAGAACTTCGTTTTGTGATTTTGAAATATAATGAAGACTTACACGCAAAATGCTACGTAAACGAAGATAAAATGATAATTACATCATTAAATCTTTATGAATTTTCAATGGCAAACAATAAAGAAATGGGCGTATTGATTGATAAAAATGACCAAACTGATGCACAACTTTTTGAGGACGCATTTAAAGAAGTTGACTATATTAATGAAACAAGCAAACGTTTTGAATTTTCAACAGTTATAAAACAAACTGATGAGAAACCTGTAAAGAAAAGCGAAACACCAATTTCCTACAAACCATCGGGCAAATACGTGTCAACTTCTGCATTATCAAAAGAAATGAAAATTTCATCAAAAGAATTGTTTGCAAAATTCGAGAAGCTTGGTTTGATACAAAAAAACTTTGATGAGTGGGAATTAACAAAGCGTGGCGAAAAAATGGGCGGTCAAGTCAAAAACGGACAATACGGGCAATATATAGCGTGGGCGGAAAATATTAAAGATGTGATAGATGCGCCTGCGGACGCTTTACCGTTTTAATCCATATAATAATCTGCGGAATGTGTCTTTTTTTTACACATTCCGCAGATTATTTTTTAAATATATCGTTTATTTTGTTGAATATCAGGAAAATAAATCATCTAAATTCACTTCGTTTTGCACATTGCCAAAGTATTGATTTTTGCTTGTGCCAAAAGTGGTAAGCATTGTAAGATGCAACGCCTTTTTAGTGGCGGTAGCAGATTGAAATTTTGATAATTTTGCCTGTAATTCCCTGTCATATTCTTTTGTAATGGTGTATTCGTCTTTTGAAAATTTAATCTCGCACACATTAATAACGTTGTCGTTGCGGTCAATCAGCAAATCAATTTGACGGGTTTTGTCGTCGCTACGCCACGAATTAACGTAATGTACCACGCCCGAAATACCAAGTTTTTGGCGAATTTGCTCAACATGCGTCAAGCAAAGGAGTTCAAACGAATAACCATACCACGACAATTTGGTGGAACTTTCCCCAAGATTTGTCCAATATTGCGGATTTGTTTGCGAACTACCTGCAATAAACGTCAAATAAAACAAACTGTAAAAATCTACTAATTGATACACCTTGTTTTTGTTTTTCTTTCCGTAAGCATTATAAACATTGATAAAACCGCACATTTCCAAATCCTCTAACACCGAAGTCAATCCGCCGCCATCGAGAATTTTCGACTGCGCAACAATTTCTTCGCGGCTCATTCCCATACGTTTTTTGCCCAAGATTTCAACAATTGTAATGTGTTTCGTGTATTTTTTGAACAGCGATGCAAACAGTTTTTTGAACTCGCCTTTCAATATGCTGTCTTTGCTAAAAAACAGATTATCAATATTTTGACTTAAACTTTTGCCTTTTTTCAGTTGTTCCAAATAATACGGTATTCCACCCATAATCATATAACATTCGGCTATTTGATACCGGCTGAATTTGATATTTTTGTATTCCAAAAACTCCTCTGTTTCTTTGAGCGTAAAAGGATTAAGGTACATTTGCGCAGTAACCCGATTATGAAGTCCCCCGCGATTTTTAATAATTTTGTTGGTAATCCACGACGTTGCCGAACCGCAGATAATCAATAAAATGTCGCCGCGCGACGAGGCAAAGGTGTTCCAAAAATATTCAAAAGCCGATAAAAACCCCGATTTCATAGTATCGAACCAAGGCAGTTCGTCGAAGAAAAGAACTTTTCGCTCTTTTGATTTTGAATTTTCGATAAAATGCTGCAACTGCTCAAACGCATCTTGCCAATCACCGACGGCAGGATAGGGGTATTTGCTGTGTTTTTTCAACGCTTTTCCGAAATTTTTCAACTGCATTTTTTTTGTTGCATTTTCTGCGCCCGAAACATAAAAAAAGAAATTATTATCAAAAAATTCTTTGATTAAAAACGTTTTTCCAACACGTCGTCTTCCCAAAATTGCCAAAAACTCCGATTTGGACGAATGATAGCATTCATCAAGCATTGCGCGCTCTTTTTGTCTTCCTATTATTGCTCTCATAATAAAAATATTTTGCGCAAAGATATAAAAAAATCAACATTCCGCAAAATATTCTAAAAAATAATCTGCGGAATGTATGAAAAATAAGCACATTCCGCAAATTATTTTTGAAATATGTTTTTTATTATGTTGAATATCAAACAAATACACAGCTTAAATTTTCTTCGTTTTTGAGTATTTCCTTGTCAACTTGTTTACTTGTTAACTCGTCAACTAAAACCTCGTTTACTCGTCAACTAAACCACTAATAATACTATCAACTGAAAGTCCCTCTGCATCAGCCTTATAATTTTTTACCAATCGATGGCGTAAAATTGGCAACGCAATAGCTTTTACATCTTCAATATCGGGCGAAAACTTGCCGCGCACGGCTGCGTGGGCTTTTGCGCCGATTATTAAATATTGCGAAGCACGCGGTCCCGCTCCCCACGACAGGTATTCGCAGGCGGATTTGCTTGCGTGTTCCGAATTTTTACGTGTTTTTGCCACAAGGCGCACTGCATAGTCAATCACGCTATCGTTTACCGGAATTTTGCGTACCAAATTTTGAAAAAACAGAATTTCTTCTGCCGAAACAATCGTATTTATTTGCACATCGGCATCAACAGTTGTAGCTTTTACAATTGCAATTTCTTCAGAAATACTTGGGTAATCAAGCAGCACGTTGAACATAAAACGGTCTAACTGTGCTTCGGGAAGAGGGTAGGTGCCTTCCTGTTCAATAGGGTTTTGTGTAGCAAGTACAAAAAACGGCTCGTCAAGTTTGTATGTTTTACCGCTTGCCGTTACGGCATGTTCCTGCATAGCCTCTAAAAGAGCTGCTTGGGTTTTTGGCGGTGTGCGGTTGATTTCGTCAGCTAAAAGGAAATTCGTAAAAACGGGACCTTTGATAAAACTAAATTCCCGGTTTTTATCTAAAATTTCTGTTCCCACAATATCGCTCGGCATAAGGTCGGGTGTAAATTGTATGCGGTTGTTTTTCAATCCCAAAGCCTCGGCAATAGTGGTTACAAGCAGCGTTTTTGCCAACCCCGGCACACCCACAAGCAAGCAATGCCCGCGGCTAAAAATTGAAAGCAATACGGTGTCAATTACATCTTCTTGACCTATAATTTTTTTGTGGATTTCCTGTTTTAGTGCAGCGTATTTGCTGTGCAGGCTTTTTACTGCTTCTATGTCGTTGGTGTAGTTCATAAGGTTTGAGGTTTAAACGTCATTCCTGCGAAGGCAGGAATCCCCTAATAATAGTATCATTTTTGAGGAGATTCCTGCCTTCGCAGGAATGACGGGTTAAGGGTTATGCTATGTTAGTGAAAACGTTTTGCACATCATCATCTTCTTCAATTTTGTCCAAAAGTTTTTCAATATCAACCAATTGTTCTTCGGTAAATTCTTGTGGAGTGGTTGGAATACGTTGTAAATCGGCTTTTAAAAGTTCTACGTGCAGGTTTTCCAAGGCTTTGCTCATATTGCCAAAATCAACGAAATCGGCATAAATAAAAATACTATCGTCCACAACTTCGGTGCTTTCAAGACCAGCATCAATTAATTCAAGTTCCAATTCTTCTACATCAATTGCATCGGTTTTTTTGATTTCAAACACAGCTTTGCGGTTGAACATAAACTCCAAAGAACCGGTAGGAACTAACTGTCCACCGCTTTTGTTGAAGTAAGATTTTACGTTGGCAACGGTGCGGGTAGTGTTATCGGTAGCACATTCCACCACCACAAGCACGCCGTGCGGACCTTTGCCTTCGTACAACACCTCGCTGTAATTGTCGGTGTCTTTGCCCGATGCCCGTTTTATGGCAGCATCAATGTTGTCTTTAGGCATATTTTGCGCTTTGGCGTTCAATATTGCCGTGCGCAATTTTGCGTTCATTTCAGGGTCGGCGCCGCCTTCTTTTGCCGCCATTGTTATTGCTTTTGCCAAACGAGGAAAAATGCGCGACATTTTGTCCCAACGTTTTTCTTTGGCTGCTCTTCGGTATTCAAATGCTCTTCCCATAAGTGTAAGCCCCCCTAAATCCCCCCTTCAAGGGGGGACTTTGGAACTGTGGTTTAATTATTTGTTTTGGTCTTTATATTTTCATTTCTTTTCAAATGCTTCAGAAGTCCCCCTTGAGGGGGATTTAGGGGGCTTTTTATTCCTCCTCATCTTCATCTTCATCGAAATCTTCTTCGCCGATTTCATATTCATCGTAATCATCATCGTCGTCATCAAAATTTTCGATGGATTTTTTGTTTTCGTCCTCCTCTTCTTCGTCTTCCTCAACGCCCAATTCATTTTTAATGTCCAACTCAATATCTTTTGCTGCAACTTCCATGCTTCCGAAATCGGCATCAAAATCGTCTATATCATCAGAATATTTTTCTTGATACATTTCTTGAATATCGTCGCGTAGAACGCCATTATCATCGTAATCATCATCATCGCTGATAAGTTTTTTTGCTTCGGCTATTGACATTCGTACCAAATAATATTTTTCTTCGGTTTCAAATGGAAGAGCCCATTGTCCGTTGCCATCACGGTCGGTGTACGACACAAGATGCTCGAAAAATCCGGTTGGATACGAAAGTTTAATTTGTTCCTGAATTTCAGTGTCTAATTTTTCAAAATCTTTAATAATACGTGGTTTTGCCATACGAATAAGTTAATTTTTAAATTTTTGCCAAATAAATAAAAAATTGTTGATACAATCAAATTTTATAAAAAAGTTTTTTTATTTTTTTGAACGCGGATAACGCAGATGACGCGGATTTAAACGGATTTTATATTGATTAGTAATTAGGTAAAAACATAGTTTATCTGCGAAAACCCCGAAGGGCTCGACGAAGTCAATCTGTGTTATCCGTGTCATCTGCGTTCTAAATATTTTTTTTAATCGCATCAATGATAGTTTGAGCCAATAAATGCGCCTGTTCCTCACTTTTATGTTCGGCATAAATGCGGATAATAGGTTCGGTGTTCGATTTTCGCAAATGCACCCAGCCTTCGGCGAAATCAATTTTTACACCGTCGACGGTGTTGATTTTTTCGTGAGAAAATTGTTTTGCAATTTGCTCTAAAAGCGCATCAACATTAATGTTTGGCGTGAGTTCGATTTTATTTTTTGAAACTACGTAATTAGGGTAGGTGTCGCGCAATTCTTTGCAGGTTTTTCCGCTTTTTGCCAAATGCGTTAAAAACAGCGCAATACCCACAAGTGCATCGCGTCCATAGTGCAGTTCGGGGTAAATAACGCCGCCGTTGCCTTCGCCGCCAATCACTGCGTTGGTAGCTTTCATTTTTTCAACCACATTCACTTCGCCCACCGCTGCTGCATTGTATGTTCCACCATGCCAAGCGGTTACATCTGCCAATGCTCTGGTTGAAGATAAATTGCTTACGGTATTTCCTCCGGTTGCTGAGCCTGTCGAAGCATTTTCTTGCGAAAGTATATAGTCGGCAATTGCCACAAGCGTATATTCTTCGTTAAAAAGCGAACCATCATTATTAATAATCGCCAATCTGTCAACATCGGGGTCAACAACAAAACCAACGTCGGCTTTTTGCGTTTTTATAAGTTCTACAATATCGCCCACGTGTTCGGGCAATGGCTCGGGATTATGTGGGAAAATACCGTTTGGTTCGCAATACAGCGGTAGAATATTTACCACACCTAATGCTTTAAATAATTGCGGTAACACTATGCCTCCCACCGAATTAACGCAGTCTATCGCTACGGTAAAATTCGCTTTTTTAATTGCATCGCAATCCACAAGCGGAAGTGCACAAACTGCATCAATATGTTTTTTATTATAGGTATCGTTGCGTTCAATTGTTCCCAAAGCATCAACTTCGGCAAACGAAAATGCTTGCTCTGCGGCTAATGCCAACACTTCTTGACCGGCTTGTGCGTTCAAAAATTCGCCTTTGGCGTTCAAAAGTTTTAGTGCATTCCATTGTTTGGGGTTATGACTTGCCGTTACAATAATTCCGCCGTCAGCCTGTTCCATTGGTACGGCAATTTCAACCGTAGGCGTAGTTGCCAAATCAATATCAACCACTGTAAAACCAAGTCCCACAAGCGTTTGTGAAATAAGACTGGTTACCATTGCACCCGAAATACGGGCATCACGACCAATAACTAAGCGTTTTGTACCATTTGGTGTGTTTTGCAAAATCCACGTGCCGTAAGCTGCCGCAAAAGTTACAATATCAATAGGAGTGAGGTTGTTGGTTGGTTCACCGCCAATTGTTCCTCGAATACCTGAAATAGATTTTATTAGTGTCATATGTGTTTGTGTTGAATTAGGGCAAAAATACATTTTAATTGTAAATTGTAAATTGTAAATTGTAAATTAATTGCAAACAAGTTATTAATTTGTCTAAACACTTCGGCTACGTGGTTATTGAGCGTAGTCGAAATGCTTAGTGCACCGCCATGATTTTTAGGATTTGAAGGATTTCCTTATCTTGGTAATCTTGTAAATCTTATGAAAATCTTGGTTCAGACAAAATATTTTTGAGAAAAATGTTGTATATTTGTCATTATTCAATAATCGTATGAAAACTCAAAAATTATTCTCAAAAAAAGTAAAATGGACATTATTATTAATTATAAGTTGTTCATTGTTAATTTGTTGCGATAGCAGCAAAAACAATTTCGATGCATCGGGCGTTTTTGAAGCCGAAGAAACAATCATTTCTGCCGAGGCAACAGGCGTAATTCGTCAGTTCGATTTGGAAGAGGGGCAAGTTCTTACGGTAGGGCAGCTAATCGGGTACATCGACAGCACACAATTGTATCTGAAAAAGAAACAGTTAGAAAGTCAAATCCGTGCCTTGCTCGGCAAAAAGCCCAACATTGGCGTACAACTTTCGGCTTTGCAATCGCAACTGAAAACCGCCGAAACCGAACGCATTCGTTTTGAAAAACTTGTTGCAGGCGGTGCCGCTCCCTCAAAGCAGTTGGACGATATAAACGCTCAAATTGAAGTGCTGCAACGGCAAATCGCAGCGCAAAAATCAACATTGGACATATCGAGCGAAGGAATTGACAAAGACATTGAGCCGTTGAAAATTCAAGTGGAACAACTCGAAGACCAACTTGCCAAATGCCGCCTCGTAAGTCCGCAAAACGGAACGGTGCTTGCCAAAATTGCCAAAGTAAACGAATTAACAGCCGCAGGCAAACCGCTTTACAAAATTGCCGATTTGCAAAATATTACGTTGCGGGCGTTTGTAACTTCGGCGCAACTTACGCAACTAAAAATCGGGCAGAAAGTGAAAGTGTTTGCAGACTTTGGCGAAAAAGAAACACGCGAATATGAGGGTGTAATTTCGTGGATTTCCGACAAATCGGAGTTTACGCCCAAAACCATTCAAACGCAGGACGAAAGGGCAAACCTTGTGTATGCTGTGAAAATTACAGTCAAAAATGATGGGTATTTGAAGATTGGGATGTATGGACAGGTGCAATTACAACCCAAACACCCCTAAATCCCCTAAAGGGGACTTTCGCTCCGAATGGAGATTGTGGGTAATTCCGTAAGAAACGTACAATTTAAAAATAAAAAAGTATGATAAATGAACAAGACAACGAAGTTAGCACTCACTCAAAGCCCCCTTTAGGGGGTGGGGGGTATAGATTAGAATTACAATTACCAACATTACACCATAAAAAGGCAGCGGAAAATTTCAAAAGTGAATTTTTGGAAATGCAAGAGCCTGTCATATATGGTAGTGCATTGTTTGACCAAATGGAATACGAGCAATGGTTGACACATAATACGAATAATCGTCAAGAAAGCACCGTTACTATTGGTTGGGTTACGGCAACTACATTTTTTGCTGTTAGGAAACGAGACCGGAAAATCGTTGGAATGATTGACATTCGGCACAATTTGGAAAATGAGTTTTTGGCGCAATATGGTGGTCATATGGGTTATTCCGTCCGTCCAAGCGAAAGAGAAAAAGGTTATGCGACAGAAATGTTGAAAGCGGGAATTGAATACGCAAAATCGTTGAATATTGAAAAGTTGATGATAGCGTGTTTTTCGGACAACATACCGTCTATCAAAACAATAGAAAAATGTGGTGGCGTACTGTTCGAAACAAAACCCTATACAGACGGACAACTTGTGAATATTCCTAATTCGGAAGAAAAAGTAGTGAATATTTATTGGATTGACTTATGAGTTTTTTATTGAAAGAAAGTAAAGAAAAATTATGATTGAAGTCAAAAACATAAGCAAAAAATACAAATCCGTCCAAGCATTGCAGGACATTTCATTTTCGGTAGAAAAAGGCGAAATTTTCGGATTAATTGGTCCCGATGGTGCAGGAAAAACCACGCTTTTCCGGATTTTGACTACGCTTATTCTTGCCGATAGCGGCACGGCAACGCTCAACGGTTGGGACATTATAAAAGATTATCAGAAAATTCGCAACAATGTCGGCTATATGCCCGGACGGTTTTCGCTCTACCAAACTATGACGGTTGAGGAAAATCTTGATTTTTTTGCAACGCTTTTTCACACCACAATTGCCGAAAATTACGATTTAATCAAAGACATTTACAGTCAGATTGAGCCGTTCAAAAATCGTATGGCGGGCAAACTTTCGGGCGGTATGAAACAGAAACTTGCCCTTTCGTGCGCCCTAATACACCGTCCGCTTGTGCTGTTTCTCGACGAGCCCACAACAGGCATTGACCCCGTGAGCCGCAAAGAATTGTGGGCAATGCTGCGCAAATTGAAAAATGAGGGAATTACGATTGTTGTTTCCACCCCCTATATGGACGAAGCAATGCTTTGCGACCGCATTGCGCTGATGCAGAAAGGCACAATTATGACAATCGACACGCCGCAGGGAATAATCGACAAATTTCCGCAAAAAGTTTTTGCTGCCAAAGCTGATAATATGAGCCGTTTGTTGGACGATTTGCGAGGATATGAAAATGTAAAAAGTTGCTATACCTTTGGGGAGTTCCACCATTTTACAATTAATAATGAACAATTAACAATTAATAATTTAAAAAGATTTTTGATTGAAAAGGGGCATACAAATTTGGAAATTAAAGAGATTGAGGCAACTATTGAAGATTGTTTTATGAATTTAACCGATAGTCAAAAATGAAAACCGCAGTAATAAAAGCAGAAAATCTAACCAAAAAATTCGGAGATTTCACAGCTGTTGATGCTATCAGTTTTGAAGTTGAAAAAGGCGAAATATTTGGTTTTCTTGGCGCAAACGGTGCGGGAAAAACTACTGCAATGCGAATGTTGTGCGGATTAAGCCAGCCCACTTCGGGCAATGGAACGGTAGCGGGTTACGATATTTCGCGACAATCAGAAGAAGTGAAAAAACATATCGGTTATATGAGCCAAAAGTTTGCATTGTACGAAGATTTGAAAGTTTGGGAAAATATGTGCTTGTATGCAGGAATTTACGGTGTGCCGCGCCGCGAAATCCCCGAAACGATTGATGCAATGCTCGCATCTTTGGAGTTTGCAAGCGAGAAAAACACGTTTGTAAAAGATTTGCCGCTCGGCTGGAAACAGAAATTGGCGTTTTCGGTTTCCATAATCCACCGTCCCGAAATCGTATTTTTGGACGAGCCGACAGGCGGCGTTGACCCCGTTGCCCGCCGTCAGTTTTGGGAACTGATTTATAAAGCCGCCGCCGATGGC
>WQTX01000022.1 GCA_009786075.1 Bacteroidota bacterium
ATTAAATCCTACAAATATTTTCGGTGCTCTGCACCTTTTGCGCTGTCGCTTACAAATTGTAAGCAATTGGAAAAATCATTTGACTTTTAGGACAGCCTCCTACTAAAAACTTGTTTACTACTTTTCGTAATTGTTTATTGTTCATTATTCATTGTTCATTAATTTTGGCAAAAATCAGGTATAATGCAACAAAGCAGCTATAAAACTATTACGCAACCATGCGAAGGACTTTTTAAGGAAAAAGGCAGCAAGTTTTTTGCCTTTGCCTACCCTATTCACACTGCTACGCAAGCAAAGCCACTTATTGAAAACTTACGCAAAGAACATCACTCGGCTCGGCATGTGTGCTGGGCATATAAATTGGGCTACGACGGCAGCGAATACCGCGCAAACGACGACGGCGAGCCAAGCAACACCGCCGGAAAACCGATTTTAGGGCAAATAGATTCTTTTGAACTTACCAATGTTTTGGTGTGTGTGGTGCGCTATTTTGGCGGTACGCTTTTGGGCGTTGGCGGATTAATTCAAGCGTACAAAGAGGCTGCTCGTGAGACTTTGGCAGTAGCTGAAATTATTGAAAAACCGATTGAATATATTGTAACTTTGCGTTTTGATTATGGTATGCAAGTTGCTGTTAATCAATTACTCAAACTGTACAATGCGCATGTAATTTCTCAAAAATTTGAAATTGGTTGTGAATTTTTGTGTGCTGTGCCTATTTTGCAAAAAGAGTTGTTTTTGCAGGCGGTGGGGCAATTGCCTGATGTTTTAATAGTGTCTTGAACCGTGATTTTTACAAGATTTTGAAGATTAGCAAGATGAAAAAAACTATAAAACAAATAATAATCGTATGTGGAGTATTCTTATTCGCAAGTTGTTCGCCACGTATTACCATTACCGATATTGCTTTGTCAATAGATTATCAAAAATACGATAAAGGCGAATTTATAACCGATTCTACAACAAGTTTGTGTATTCAGGTTAATGAAAACAAAATATTCACAAACAAATCATTTAAAGGACGAGTAGGTTTTTTGTATAGAGAACGAGTAAGTTATTTATATGATTACCATTTCATTTTTGATAAAATAGACACATTATATAGAGAAAACGACACAAAGTTGGTTCTCAAATATATTGAAAATAACGGACGACATTTTATTCCACAATACTGTGTATTAAAAATAAGCGAGGCAAACAAAAATAATATTTATGTAAAATTTGAAATTAGAGATGAAAAATTACCCACCGTTTTGAAAGGGAAATACAAATTAAAATTCTGCAATCCGCACCCCAATTTAGAATCTCACTATAAATATTATAGAAAATAATAATCTTAAAAGTCAATGTAAATTATCATTTTCGTGAGCTCACGAAAATGATAAAATTAAAAAAAAGAAAATGACCAACACAATAAAACATTCCGAATATCGAGACTGGTTGCGCGATTTGAAACAGCAAATCAAAACCGGACAAATCAAAGCTGCCCTTTCGGTAAACAGCCAAATGATTATGCTTTACTGGGATTTGGGCAGGCAAATTGTTGATAAACAGGAAAAAGCCCAATGGGGAAGCGGTTTCATTGAACAGTTGAGTAAGGATTTGAGGGCGGAATTTCCGGAGATGGAGGGATTTTCTGCAAAAAATCTGCGCACAATGCGTATTTTTTACAAATTTTATTTGCCAATTCGGGAACAAACTGTTCCCAAATTAGAAAATCAATTTATTACACAGCTTGCGCAACAAATAGAAAACAGTAATCCTACAAAATCGGAACAACTTGTTCCGATTTTACAACACACAGAAAATCAGAACGATATAATTTGGAAACAAGTTGTTTCCAAATTGATTTCAATCCCTTGGGGGCATCATATCAAAATAATGCAAAAAGTCAAAGACATCAACCAAGCCCTCTTCTACATCAACAAAACAATCGAAAACAATTGGAGCCGCGCAGTGTTGGAATATCAAATTGAAACGAATTTGTATAACAGACAAGGGAAAGCGATTACGAATTTTAGCGCAACCTTGCCCGCACCGCAAAGCGACCTCGCCAATGAAATAATGAAAAGCCCTTACGATTTCGGTTTCCTGCGTTTGCCCGAAAATGTGAGAGAAACAGACCTCGAAAAAGCACTTGTGCAGCATATTTCACAATTCCTGCCCGAATTGGGAATTGGATTTGCCTATATGGGACGGCAATTTACATTCAAAGTAGGCGGCGATGATTACAGGACAGATTTGTTGTTCTACCACACACGATTGCGATGTTATGTGATTATTGAACTGAAAACCAGAAAGTTTGAACCCGAATTTGTCGGAAAACTGAATTTTTACGTTAATGTGGTCAATGAATTGGTAAAAACCGAATACGATAAGCCAACAATTGGTATGTTGCTCTGTAAAAACAAGAATAATTATGCTGTGGAATTTTCGCTGAAAGACGTAAACAACCCTATCGGTGTGAGCACTTTCAATTATACAGAACTTGCCGACGAAATTAAAACCGCACTCCCTTCGGCAGAGGAATTGCAAAATGAATTATTGGCAGTGGAAAGGGAATTTAATAAGTGAAAATATGAAGAAAATTCTATACATATTATTTTTGATTATTTCGGTTAATGCTGTCGCGCAACCGGGGTATTCTTTCGCAGAGATACGGGCAATGAGCGAAAAATATTTTCAAGAAATAAACGAACAATTAGAAAAAGACCCAAATAATTTAGAATTGATTTGGGAGCGCGTTAAAATGGAATTTGAATATCAACTTGACATTAAAACTAAACCAGAAAACTTCAAAAATAAAATATTCCACTACGAAAATCCCACTGATTTATTTTCCGACCTAACTAAATTAATTGATAATAATTTTGTAACTCATAGTACTTACGAAACCCACAATATTGCCGAATTTCTATTGCTACGAGGCAGAGCCTATTATTTTTCGGGCGAAATGGATAAGGCATTACAAGATTATTTATTGGCTTTGAATTATGTCAATTCTCAACATATAACAGACGATATAAATCTTTCTATTGCCGCATATTATTATAATTTGGAAGAAAATTTGACAGCAGAAAACGCAAGACAGGCATTGAAATATGTCAATTTGCTTGCTCGAAATAGTTGTAGCAACCAAATAGCCGATTGTTATGAGCAAGAAAAGATTGACCTTTTAAAATTTCTTGGCGATGACGAAGAATTAGAAAATTATTACAAAGAACTTATTTATAGAACATATAATATCTTTGTAAGATACAATTCAGACCATTTTCTTAAAAAAGATACTTATTTCTCCACATTACTAAAAGTGAACGATTTAGCAAACTTTTATTACGAAACAGAAAATTATGAGCGAGCAAAATATCTTGCCGAGCAAGCATTAAAGTTTTTTGAAGATAACAACCATAATGCGAATTTTTGGAACGCTGCCGAACATTATCTTCTGATGAATAAAATTTTTCAACTTGAAGTTTACAGAAATTTCGATGCAGAAATGAACAACATAGTAAAACTTGCTTATTTTAATCACGGCAGTTATGTTGAAGAAAGTTATATCAAAAAACGTTTGCAGGAAAATCCACAAGAAGCCAGATTGTATTTGGCATTAGCCATTTGGCATTCTCGTCAGAGGGAACGCAATATTTCTGATGATGAAATATTTAATTTACTTGAAAAAGCCGAACAGTTAAAACTTGTAGATTATAGAATTCCTTTGCTCAAAGCAGGGATTTATGGCTTGCAAAAAAACTATGAGCTTGCACTTAAAGAGATTGATAACGCAATACAACTTGCCCCCGAAAATGTTAATTTATATTGGGAAAAATATCAATTACTGCAAAGATACAATTGGAGTATTCCAAATCCCGATTGGGAAAAAGTAACAGAAGTGGAACAAATAGCTAAAAGAAAAAACGTTGACAACAACAAAGATTTTCCTAATATATCAGAACTTATAAATTCAATAAAAAATCTATAAATATCAACTGAATATCAATCGAATATCTATGAATATCAATTAATATCTAACAGGGCAACCACAAGGGATTGCCCCTACAACAAATAACCAAATAATCAAATCAACAAATAACCTCTAATCATGATACAAAAAATGAAACAAATCGGAAAACTACTTTTCACTATCACTTTCGTAGCAATTACATACGGATTTTTAAATCCCGATGAAACGCCACGATATTTGGAAGAAATACCCAAACCCAAAGAACCGTTTGCCAATGTTCCCACGCAGTGGGTCGATAGCACGCTCAAAGCTATGACGCTCGACGAAAAAATCGGGCAATTGTTTATGATTGCCGTGTATGCCAATCCTAAGCAAAGTAATTTTTCGCAAGCGGAAAAACTCATAAAAGAAAGCCACATTGGCGGCATTATTTTTATGCAGGGAAATCCTACAATGCAGGTGCGCTACACCAATCATTTTCAATCAATTAGCAAAATTCCGCTTCTAATATCTATTGACGGCGAATGGGGACTTGCCATGCGTTTAGATAGCACAATCGCATTTCCGAAACAACTCATGTTGGGCGCAATTAGCAACAATCAACTGATTTACGAAATGGGCGCAGAAATTGCCCGCCAATGCCGCCGCATGGGTATTCACGTAAATTTTGCGCCGTCGGTTGATATTAATAATAATGCGAATAATCCGGTTATCAATTTCCGTTCGTTTGGCGAATTGCGTGAAAATGTGGCGCAAAAAGGCTATGCCTACATGAGCGGAATGCAAGATAATCAAATACTTACCACCATAAAGCACTTTCCCGGACACGGCGATACCGACACCGATTCACATTATAATTTGCCACTGATTCCACACAAAAAACAGCGTTTGGACAGCCTTGAACTCTACCCCTTCCGCTACCTGATAGACCGCAATGCTACGGGCGTTATGGTGGCGCATTTGTATATGCCCGAATTGGAAAAAACTCCAAATTTGCCCTCGACACTTTCGCCGAAAATAATTACCAACATTCTGCGTAACGAAATGGGGTTCAAAGGATTGGTGTTTACCGATGCGCTCAATATGCAAGGCGTTGCCAAAAATTTCCCCGTAGGCGACCGTGAAATCCGTGCAATTTTAGCCGGTAACGATGTGTTGCTTTTTCCCGAAAACGTGCCTCTTGCAATAACCGAAATCAAAGCCGCCATTGCGAAAGGCAAAATCAGCGAAGAAATTATAACCGAGCGTTGCCGCAAAATTTTGATTGCCAAAGCGTGGGCAGGACTTGATACGCTTAGCTCTACTCCTATTCCCACTGAAAATTTGTACCAAGACCTCAATAATGAAAAAGCGCAATTGCTCAACAAAAAACTGATACGTGCAGCTATTACCGTTGCCAAAGACGATAAAAAACAACTGCCTATCAATCATTTAGACACTCAAAAAATTGCATACCTGCGTTTTTCCGATGCACAAAATGATGCGTTTTACAGCATAGCAAAAAATTATACGAACATTACAAAATTTACCGTAACACCGGCAAATGCTGTTGCACAATTGCCCAATTTGCTTAAAAAATTAAAAGATTACACAACGGTTATTGTCAATTTAGAGGCAACTTCGGCGTACGCTTCGCGCAAATATGGTGTGAATGCTGCGCATTTTGATATGGTAACACAAATTGCGCAAGCGGCGAATACTATTCTTGTGCTGCACGGCAATCCGTATATTCTAAATTCGTTGGAAGCGGCAATTCCCAACATTTCAAGCGTGGTGGTTGCCTACGATTTTACTGCCGAAGTGCAACGTGAAACAGCGCAAGTAATTTTCGGCGCACTGCCCGCAAGCGGGAAATTGCCGGTAAGCGCAGGCGGAATACCGGCAGGGACAGGCATAAAATACGAATCTGCAAAACGATTGCGCTACACCGAACCATTTGAAACCGGTATGAACGAAAAAATTTTGATGCAAATAGATAGTATTGTGCAAGCGACTATCAAAGCAAAGGCAACGCCGGGTTGTCAAGTGTTGGTGGCACACAAAGGAGCAGTAGTGTACAACAAAGCATTCGGCACGCTCAGCTACAATTCGCCGCAAAAGGTTACTACCGAAACCCTGTACGACCTTGCTTCGATTACCAAAGTAGCTGCCACTACAATTAGTTTGATGAAATTGTACGACGAACGAAAATTTTCGACCGATGCCGTGCTTGCCGATTATTTGCCACAAGCAAAGAACACCGATAAAGATACGTTGCGATTTTACAATATACTCACGCATCAGGCGCAATTGCCGTCGGGGCTGCCTTTTGTGCAAAATATGATTGTGGATTATTCAAAACCGGGAATGAAAAGTAGAAAAAAAAGCTCTGAGTTTCCGTATAAATTAGCCGATAATTTGTATTTGACACGCAATTTTTCGTTTAAAGACAGCACCATTTCAAAAAAAAAAACCGACTTGTATAGCGTAGAAGTTGCGCACAATGTGTTTATCAATCCGGCAATGAAAGACACTATGTTTACGGCTATTTTCGACGCAAAACTATTGCCTAAAAAAGCAATGGTGTATAGCGATTTGGGATTTATGCTCCTTGCCGAGGTTATAAAAAATCTAAGCAACAAACCTATTGACCAATACACCGAAACGGAATTTTACAACAAAATGGGCGCACATTCGCTGGGTTACAATCCTTTGCGTTTTTATAAAAAAGAACAAATTGCCCCAACGGAACACGATTATATTTTTCGCCAACAATTAATTCAAGGACACGTGCACGACCCCGCGGCGGCAATGCTTGGCGGTGTGAGCGGTCATGCCGGATTGTTTTCCAATGCCAACGATTTGGCAAAAGTGTTTCAAATGTTACTCAACAAAGGCAGCTATGGCGGCGAACAATTTTTGCAAGCGCAAACAATAGAAAAATTCACAAGTTGCCAATTTTGCGAAATCGGCAACCGCAAAGCCTTAGGTTTTGACCGCCCCGAAGCCGACACCACAAAAACCGATAATACCTGTAAATGTACATCGCAACAAAGCTACGGACACACCGGATTTACCGGCACTATCGTGTGGGCTGACCCTGCAAATGATTTATTGTACATTTTTCTTTCAAACCGGGTGAATCCCGATGCCGACAATAAATTGCTTTCTACAATGCGTGTGCGGGCAAATATTCAACGGGTGATTTATGCGGCGTTGGGGCAATAGCCTAAAAAGCGCAGATGACACTGATTTAACGGATTATCGCAGATAAAAAAACGCAGATTTTCAAAAAATTAAAAATCTGCGTTTATTGTAAAAATGGATTGGCTCTTATTTAATCCCCTCGAAAATTTGTACCGCTGCCGGAGTTCCGTAGTATAAAATTCTACCGTCTTGTTTGCAGGTAAAACCGTTTTGCTGGGCAACCTCATCATATTGAGTCTTTACTACCGCAGCTGTTGCTGCATCTGTAAAGAAAATTACCTCGATTATTTCATCGTCCTTTTCAAAGAGATAAGCAGGCATAAACATACTTGCTATGTCTTGACTTATAGTCGTTGTATAGCCTTGCGCCTCAAACGCAGCCTGCACCTGTGCCCGTGTTTTTCCTGCCGCAGGAATAACCGTTACAGTGCAATTTGCGGTTTTTCCGCCGTCGCTGGTTGTAACAGTTATGATACAATTACCCTCTGACACTCCTTCTACATAACCGCCGGACGAAACAGTCGCAACTGCCGGATTGCTCGATTTCCAAGTTACATTCTTGTTCTTTACATCATTTGGCGTAATTGTCGGAATTAACTGAAAACCTGCATCAACCATAATCGTCCCTGCGGTTTGGTTAAGTTTTACATTTTCCACTGTGATTTCATTTTTACCGCACGATGCCAATGCAAGTGCAACTACTACTGCAAATAATCGAATATTCGATACCGTAATTTTTTTTAATACATTCATGATTTGATTTTTTTTATTGATTAATAATTTTGGTAAATATAAATATGTTGTACAACAAATATTTCAAAAAACTAAACAGCCTCTGTTACATGAGCGCTTTTTTCCACATTCCGCTTAAATTTTATCCAATACACCACTTCCATTACGCCATATATTAAGCACATTGCACCTATTAATTTCGATATAAATTCGGCGAATTGAGCAGGTTCTAACACAACAATAATGCCGGTAGTGAGCAACAGCAATGGTGTTAGGTAAAAAAATGCGGAAACTTTCGCGTATTTGCGAGCACGCAGTAGAATTACAAGTTGTTCCACACTGCCCATAAGCAAAATTAGTCCTAAAATGAACATTAACACGCTTACAAAAAATTCGGGTTGCACCACCAATGCTACACCAAAAAGCAAACTTCCCAGCCCTGCAAACATATACACTATATCGGGGCGTTTTTCGGGCGCAGAGAGTAAATAATTGACAAAAGCAAGCAATCCGGGCACAATAAAAAGAACCCCGATAACAATTACAACAAAATGCAAAGCATTTGCCTTGCTAAACAGTAAAACAGTGCCGAGTAAAATCGCAGAAATAACGCGAAGTGTGAAATAGTTGATTGATAGTTTTTTCATGACATTTTAGTGATTAGTGGTTAATATTCAGTTATTCAAAATTGAACAAGACAAAGTAAATAGTTTTTTTTCGCAAAACAATGCGATTTTTTATGAGTTTCGTCATACAATTATTTATTTTACCATCTGCTTTTTCCAACTTTTTGTTTACTCAAAAAAAAATCGTACCTTGCGCCCATTAATTTAAAAGCTGTATGAAGAAAGAGAAAATTCAGTTAGAATACATAATAAAAGCATCAACCAAAAGTTTGTACACAAGCATTTCTACTCCGGAAGGACTTTCGGAATGGTTTGCCGACGAGGTCAATGTGGAGCAGGGCAGTCAAGAGTTTGAATTTGTGTGGAACGGCGAATCGCAAAAAGCTCGTGTGATTTTACAAAAAGCGCTCAGTTTCATGCGATTTCAGTGGGAAGACGAAGACGAGGCGGAATATTTTGAATTTCGCATTGTAATCGACCCGCTTACCAACGATATAGTGTTTGTAATTACCGATTTTGTGGAACCCGGTGAAAAAGACGATGCCGAGCAATTGTGGAATTTGCAGGTGGAAACATTGAAAAAAAGTTTGGGGGCTAATTAGGAGTTAGGGATTAGGTAACAGGGATTAGGGATTAAATCTTTAAATTGTTATAAATAACTATTATATGTTTGGGTTAAAAAAAATTGATAGCTATATCTTAAAAGCCTACATTGGTCCGTTGGTGCTCATGCTATGTATTACCACTTTTATTTTGCTTATGCAATTTTTGTGGAAATATGTGGACGATATGGTGGGCAAAGGCTTGGAATGGTCGATTATTTTGGAACTGCTGTTTTTTGCCACTATGAATATTTTGCAAATGTCGTTGCCGCTCTCAATTTTGTGTGCGTCGATTTTTGTGTATGGCACTTTGGGCGAAAGCAATGAGTTGATAGCCATAAAAGCAGCCGGAGTTTCGCTGTTTCGCTTGATGATGCCGCTGATTATTTTCAATGTATTTGTAGCCGGATTTGCCTTTGTGTATGCCAACAATATTTTGCCCTATTCCAATCTGCGCCTGTGGTCGCTTATGTACGATGTGCGTAATCAACGCCCCGAAATGAATATAAAAGAAGGCATATTTTTTACCGATTTAGACCAAGTGCGTATAAAAATAGCCAAGAAAAATCCCGACACTAATATGATGTACGATGTAATGATTTACGACCATCGTAACAATCTGGGAAACACCAATATAACTATAGCCGATTCGGCTCAAATGTCAATTACCAACGAAGGACGCTATTTGCAATTCCTGCTTTTCAGCGGACGTCGTTACGAAGACGTAACCAGTGGCGTAGATTTGCAATATATGCGTGAAAAAAATCCGTTTCGCATAGAAGAATTTTCAAAACAGCAAGCCTTGTTTGAGTTGGAGTCATTCGGGTTTAGCCGTACCGATATGGATTTATTCCGCCACAATTCGCAAATGCAAAATGTGGCGCAATTGCAGTTTACGATTGACTCGCTGCAAGAAACCTTTGCATACCGCAATCAACGGTCGTTTGACTACTTTTTTACGCAGTATTTTTATAAATCACGCAGTCAAAGCAAAACGGGTGTGGAAGTGAATATCGACACCGTGTTTTCATCGCTCAATGCCGCTTATCAAGAGCAGGCGCTCACTCGTGCGTTGAGTTATGCCCGTTCGTCCGAAACCTACCTAACCACCGCCATTGACAATAACGAAGCGCAAGATATGACCATAAACAAACACCGCATAGAATTGCATAAAAAATTCACATTGGCGTTGGGCTGTTTTATTATGTTTTTTGTGGGTGCGCCCTTTGGCAGCATTGTGCGCAAAGGCGGACTCGGCGTACCGATTATTTTCTCGTTTTTCTTCTATTTATCGTATTACGTGATTTCCATGTTTGGCGAACGTTCTGTGAAAGCAGCGGAAATACCGGCATATCAAGGAATGTGGATTTCTACAGCGGTTATATTTGTGCTGGGCGTGTATTTTACCTACATGGCGGTGCACGATAAAGTGTTACAGAGTCCGAAATATATGTTTGCCGGTTTGATACGGCGGTTTATGGCTTTGAGGAAAAGGTTTTTAAGTACAAAAAATACCCAATAAGATAAAGACGGTATGACACAAAAAGAAGAACTTATAGAATTTTTTGACACCGAAAAAGATGCACAAAAATTAATCGTAAAATACGAGGAAAACATAAACTTTTTCAATGATTTATCGAAAAACGGTTGTCAAGATGACCGTGAATTTGCACTTCACACAAAACTTTTTAGCTATGTGGCATCATTAGATAAAGCGGGATATTACACAAAAGCACTCAATGTTCTCGATGAGGCTGAAAATGATTTGAAATGGTTAAAACTTTCAAAATGGCATGAAACATATTCGGAAGGTGTTTTGTTTTTTCGAGGAGTTTGTTGGGCGCATTTGAAAAAACACAAAAAATCGAGTACTTATTTTAAACAATTGGTAAAGAAAAATCCGACAAACGACAACTTCGTGGGTTGGTACAAATCAACAAAAAAACACCGAATAAATGACATTGCTAATGTTATTACATGGACAACCGTAAGTCTTTATATAGTAAAAATTATTTTAGACATTACGAATATTCTACAAATCCCTATGCTTGTAGGAACATTCGCGTTAATTATTGGCTTAGGCTCTTGGGGGGTGTCGTATATTTGGGGGAAAATCATTGATAAGCAAAAAGTGAAAATAAAAATATGAAACACCCATGAGTTGACAGGTTTTTATTTTTGCTGTTTTTTGCAAAAAAACCCACAAACCTCCGTCAATCCACACCGCTCACAATGCGGTTTGCGAGCCATGCAACAGTAACGCCCATGCAATATAAGCCAATGGTGCATAAAATATAACGCATCGGCAGGCGTGCGGGCAAGCAGTTGTTTTTCGGTTTCCAAAACAGTTTTTGCATTGGTCAAACCTATACGATTTGCCACTCGAAACACATGCGTATCAACCGCAATGGTTGGTTGATGCCACAAAACGCTACACAACACGTTGGCAGTTTTGCGCCCAACTCCCGGTAATTTCTGCAATTCTTCGAGCGTTTGCGGTAATTTTCCGTTGTAATTCTCAATCAACATTTTTGCGGCAGCATGCAGCAACTTTGCCTTATTATTAGGGTATGAACAACTGCGAATGTGAGAATAAATATTTTCAATAGTAGTATTCGCAAACGATTCGGGCGTGGGCAAAGCATGGAAAAGAGCAGGCGTGATAAGGTTTACCCGTTTATCGGTGCACTGTGCCGAAAGAATAACAGCAACCAACAATTCAAATTCGTTTGAAAAGTTCAGTTCACATTGCGGATTGGGCATTGTTGCTCGAAAATAGGTAATGCAGGTGGAATAAAGCCCCCTAAATCCCCCTCTGGGGGACTTGCGTTCTCTCGGCTGTAACTTTTCCAAAGTTCTAAACTTTGGAAAAGGTTGTCCCTCAGAGTTATTGCTAATTGTTAATTGGCTTTGCCGAGCTCCGCTTCGCTCCGGTTGTTCATTATTCATTGTTAATTGTGTGTTGTGTAAGAAAAACAAAATCCTCTACCGAAAGTTGTTCGGGACGTAAATTAAAAATTTCATTTTGTGTAAATCCTTCTTCAAAAGTAATAGATTTCAGCGAATTGCGCAATGTTTTTCTTCGTTGGTTAAAACCGGTTTTTACAATATGTATAAATGTTTTTTCATCGCACGGAAGCGTTTGACTTTCTTTGCGATAGAGCGAAATTACACCCGATTTTACTTTTGGCGGCGGCAGAAATTCATTTTCATCAACCGTAAAATGATATTCGGTATCGAAAAACGCTTGCACCAACACCGAAATAATACCGTATTCCTTTGAACCTTTGGGCGATGCAATTCTACGGGCAACTTCGCGCTGAAACATACCCGACATGCCCGGAATAAGCGCACGATGCTCAACAATACGAAATACAATTTGACTTGAAATATTATAAGGAAAATTGCCGATAACACAAAACGGTTCTCCACCGAAAATAGGCGTAAGAGGCAGACGTAAGAAATCGCCTTCAATGCAATTCTGCGGCTCTACAATGTTGTTTTTGAGCAAATATTCGACCGATTCTTTATCGACTTCTACTACTTTTAAATTTACGTTAAGTGCCTGTAAATGTTTGGTTAACACGCCCATACCGGGACCAATTTCTAAGCAGTTTTTTACGTTGTGTTTTAGTGCCAATCCGGCAATATCGTGCGCAATATTTTCATTTTTCAAAAAATGCTGCCCGAAACTTTTTTTTGCTTTTACTGATGACATATATTACATGTTTTTTGGAACGCAGATGACACAGATAACACTGATTATCGCAGATTTTTACTGAAATTTCTCTTATAAAATATTTAATCCGTGAAAATCTGCGTCATCTGCGTTATTCGCGTTCTTTCGATATTTTTTGCAAAAATTGCTATAAAGTTCATGAATATCAAATTAAATTGCGTTTTTTTGAAAAAAATATACAATATGTCGAAACATTCCTTACAAAAAGCTGCGGTGTGGACGGTAAAAATACTCGTTTTTGCCATTGCGTGGGGTTATGTGGTGTATAAATTTCAAGATATTCGTGCAGATATTTTGCACATATTTGTTGATGTGCGTTTTGGGGTTTCGGTAATTAGTGTTTTGCTGCTGCTTATGCTCTGTAATTGGGGTTTGGAAGTGTATAAATGGCGGTGGTTGATTTTAAAAATTACGCCTATTTCGTGGCGCACAGCACTCCGGGGGGTGTTGATTGGTTTGCCTTTGGCGTTGGTAACGCCCAATCGTATAGGCGAAATTGGCGGACGGGCGGTAGTGCTTACCGAAAAACGCAAAAAGGCGGTGTTTGCCACATTTATCGGCAGTTTGTCGCAATTGTGCGCTACGTTGATTTTTGGTTTGTTGGGCTTTATTTTATATATTTTGTTTTTGCCTCAACACAATATTATTACCGTTGCAGCCTATATTTCCGTAGCAGCTTTTGCAATTGGCGTGTGCGGATTTTTATTGTTTCGCAAGCAGCGGTGGTTGTATGTTTTATTGCTTCGTATGGTAGGCAAATCGTGGTTTCGTAAATTTAAAAATGTGTTGCGCTATTATCCGCTCACTTCATTGTTGCCATTAATGGGTGCAAGCTTGTTGCGTTATGCGGTTTTTTGCATGCAATTTTGCATTGCAATCAGTATTTTTATTGGCGAACTCTCTTATTTAGAGATATTTGTAGGCGTAACACTCACATATTTTTTTACAACCATTATTCCCACAACGGTGTTGGGCGAAATTGGCATACGCGGCTCGGTGGCAATGTTTATTTTTAGTTTTTTTACTAATCAAGCGGCAATTGTATTCCAAGTGAGTGTGCTTATTTGGCTTATCAATATTGTAATTCCTACGCTTGCGGGGACATTTATTTTAGTGGCGCATAAGCATAAGGGGGCTGCTAAAAGCGGAGAGACGCTGACCAAAACAATGCTACTAACCGCGAAGCACGAGGTTATCAAGCAAGTGGGTCGTGTCATAAATCAAATTATAAGTTGATTTATGACACGACCAGCAACTGTTCGATGTATGTGTTCGTATTACACAAATTTCATACAATTTTATTCCTACTTTTGTTCTCAGTAACAATTAAATGCACCTTACTAACAACAAACATTAATACTCATTGCTATTTTTTTGAGTTAGTTGTTTCACGGCTTTGTCGAAATCGCTTTCCAATAGTTGCATTTCACGCCTGCGGTATATGTTTCGATTTAACTTTGTTGAGGGCTTCGCCGTTGTAAGTATAGGTGCTGAGCACCGAGATATTTGTAGTAAAAACAATTATCGTAAACGTGAGGTGCGTAGCACCGTAATATTAATAACGAATTGATTATTAAAATATTACGGTACTACACACCTTGCTTTGCGTGTTGTATTAAATGCTACAAATATTTTCGGTGCTCTGCACCTTTTGTGTCGCAACTTACAAATTTTGTAAATATTTCCTATTTTCCAAAGCAAAAAAAAGCCAACGCATAAAACGTCGGCTTAATTGTGTTCCGCTAAAAACTAAGTGATTAAGCAGAAATTGCACCTGTTGGACAAACATCGGTACATGCACCGCAATCGGTACATTTTGATGCGTCAATTGAATAGATTTCGCCTTCAGAAATTGCTTCTACCGGACACTCGCCTATACATGCTCCACATGCAATACAATCTTCAGAAATTTTATGAGCCATAGTTTTTATTTTTAATTAGTTTCTGCAAAAGTACGTTTTTATTTTAATATACGCAACCCAATAATTTATTTTTTTTCATCTGTTTATTTTAAATTGTTTTTTCAAAGGTCAGATGGAGCTCGCATGATAATTATTTATTTGTTTGATTTGGTATCATGCGAGGTTCTTTATATCGTTTAAAACGCAGCATTTTCAACAAAATTGCCGGTATTGGTTTCTTGGGGTCGCGCTTTTTCAAATTCAATGCCAAGCCTTTTATCAACGGCAATTTGTGCGCCTCTACAAATTCTATAAGCGTGCCGCCTTTATCTTCAATGTATGAAAATAATCCTTGCGAATCGCCCATATCGAAACTGCTGCCTTTGAGCGCTTCGAAACTGTCGATAGTAAATGCGTAGCCTTTTTCTTTGCAATACGTGCGCAAAGCGTCCATGCCCTGCATATCGAAACAAAGGTGTATAAATCCGTGGTCGCCCCAAAAACGCCCTTCAAACATTCGGCGCGGTTCACGGTCAGTAATCTGTACAAGTTCAATTTCCGACGGTCCGAAAAGTTTGCCAAACCCTCCTACTCTTTGTTCGGAATGTTTTAAAATTACTCGTCGAAAACTTCCCGCTCCACCTGTTACCGAAGCAAAATCGGCATATTTTTTAGAATTTTCGCTATCAAATGCCACCACATCGTAACCCAAAATATCTTGATATACTTTCAAAGCCTCGTCAATATTGGGTACGCCAACCACCGCTCCTATTACCAAATTAGTAACTGCACCTTGTTCCGAAAATTTATGCGGTTTTTGTATTACTTGAAAATAATTACCAAAAGGGTCTTGCAACCAAAAATATTTTTCGCTAAGTGGATTTTTTGCAATAGCCGACACTTTTTCGCCTTTTTTAGTAAAAAAATCATGCGCTTTTTGCACATCAACCGTTCCGATTTTTGCGGCAAAAATTCCCAAATCGCCAAGCTGAATTTCAAACGTTGGCGCAAGCGATTTTCTGCCTTTGTATTGCCAAATTTCAAAACCGCCGCCACCCTGCAAATTCACAGCAAGTATAGCGCGGCGGCGTTGTTTTTCACCGCCGGTGTAGGGCAACATAAAATTTGCAGTTTCATCATCGTCAAAAATTTTGATGTTTGCACCCAAATTTTCACGATACCATTTCCATGCGGTTTCTATATCGGCTACACCTATGCCTATTTGTTGTATTCCTCTGATTGTGTATTTCATTTTTTTTAGGTTTTTAGGTATTAGGTTTTTAGGTATTAGGTTTTTAGGTATTAGGTTTAGGTTATTAGGAAAATTTCCTCGTCTCCTTGTTTCCTATTCCCTCGTCCCCTAAACAGCTTTTATTTTGCCTGCAATTATATGAAAAATTTTTGGAACTATGCGATATAAATATACCATTACCACTTCTTTTCTGCCGATTAATGCTTCGTGTTTGCGGCGAGCAATGGCTTTGAGCATTTTTTTTACGCAGATTTCTACGGGCATTCCGCCGGATTGTCCATCGTCCATTTTGCCGTGAGGCGTGCCGTCTTTGGTCAGTGCCGAGTAGGAAATATTTGTTTGTATTCGTCCGGGCGCAACAATTGTTACTGCAATAGTATGTTTGCGCATTTCAATGTCCAATGCCTCGAAATAGCCATACATGGCGTGTTTGGCAGCACAATACGCCGTGCGTTGCGGAAATCCGAAACAACCCGAAATTGAGCTTACCGCCACAATATGTCCACTTTTTCGGGCAATCATGTGGGGCAACAGGGCTTTGGTAATAATAATGGTGCTGAAATAATCAATTTCCATTATTTTGCGGTCGTTTTCTATGGGGGTTTCTTCAGCTAAGGAACGTTGGCTAATGCCGCCGTTGTGGATTACAATATCTATTTTGCCAAAAATTGCAAGTGCTTGTTGCGTTTTTTCAGTCAAAGTGTGCGTTTGTTCCAAATCTAAGGGTAAGATTTCGCATTGTGCGCCATGGCTTTTACATTCCGTGCGCAATTTCTCTAACTTATCGACGCTGCGAGCTGAAAGTATGAGCGACACCTTCGGCATTTTAGCAAGCTGTAAAGCGCACTCCCGCCCTATTCCGCTTGATGCGCCGGTAATCCAGATTGTTTTATTGGTGAAGTAGTTCATATTTTGTCGGGGGCAACCTTTTTATAGTTAATATGTGAATATACATCAAGTTCGACCGATATAATCCCAAAAACTGTGTGGCGACAGAATTTTTGTACCTTTATAGTACGAAAAAACAAAATCAACACTATTGCCCGTTATCAAAAAATCTGCCTTACATTCGTCCGCTAGTTCCAATAGTTTATTATCGCTTTTGTCTTTGATAATGTCCAGACGAATTTGAGGCTCATAAAACACAGCGGTTTTTGCAAAACGATTTAATACAATCTCGGCATTACTCTCAAAATTGTTTATTCGAGCAAACTTCGGACGTAAAAGCACATCGTGATATTCATCTAACAAGGCTTCCGAAAGGCATAATTGCACTTGCCCGTCCAACACATAATCGAAAACAATATAGTGTGGGAAACTTTTTTGAATAAGTGCAGAAACAATTACATTAGTATCTAAAATTACCTTTTGCATAGTCTCGCTGCATTTACTTCTGCATTTATTTCCTCCATCGTCATTGACGACAAACCGTTTCGTTCTGCCATTTCAACGCTACGGCGCAAAGCCTGCCGTGCTAATTGTTTTTCAATTAAATCGGCTATTTCAGAAAAGAAAAATATATTTTTCGATAAACCGAAAGTGCTATATTCCAAATCCGACATCTGTACACTAATTGTTTGCATAATCTTTTGCTTTTTTCTTTCTACAAAGATAACTCTTTTTCTTTATTACCACCCAAAACTCGCACTAAATTCCAAATAATCGGCAATAGTACCGTGAGTATTAAGAAACATTCCCAAAGCTATTTTTTGTGCCGAAAACGAATTTCCCACCACATAACACTTCAAACCCAAACGAGCAGAAAGGTAACTACGAAACCATTGGTCGCCAAATGATGTTTTGTTTAATATTTCCTGTCGGTAAAACGGGTCGGTTATAATTATGCCAATATCGCTTACAAATCCAAAACGGCGCATTAAAAATTCATGTCCGGCAACAAGTCTGGTTTGTGTGGCTTGCAAAAATTTCACGCCCTCTGCTTGTTCAAATCTCATTTGCGTAAAATAACTGTTGTAAAACGCTGCCGCAAGTCCAATTTTTACTTCGTGAATACGTTGCAGGCGTTTGGTGGCGTAGTAGCCAAGTTTGAAAATAGAATACGAAGGTCCGTCAACCGGCAAGGTTGAATACGCCAATTCGTGCCTGCCGAATGAAAGTTCTAATTGTCTATGCAGCATACTGTCCGGCTCTTGAATTATGCGTGGTTTTGCTGAAAATTTAGAAAATTCGTCCGGTTTGTAAATCAAACCCATGCGAACAGCTGCTTGATTTAAACCAAGATTAGGTATTCGCACATGCGCATTTGAAAAATGATAGAACGAAACGCCCGTTTGCAATTGCAACTGTGGCGCAAGCGCAATCCACGCATTTGCTGCGATTTCGGTAATATTGTTAATTTTGGAGCCTATCAAAAAATTAGTGGTGTTGTCGAATTTATCGAAGGGACGTGTGAAATACGCCAAGCCTGTCCCCAACTTTATATTCCAGCCCACTTGTTTGTCGGGAAAAAACTCAAATTGCCACGTTGGGTACAGCGACCACACCGAGCCATACACATCGCGATTGCTAAAAACTCCACCCAACGCCGATACGCCAATATGCGGTTTGCCATAATCCACAAAAAAACTATTTTCATTCAAACCCGTTTTAAGCATAGCCGAAAGCGAAACAAAATGCGAGGTAATCCGTTCCCTCTCGCCCTCTTTGTGCTGAAACGTACCCACAATGTAATCGGCTGTAAACACCGGATTGGCAGAAATTTTATCAACCTGCTGCGCTTTCAGTTGAAAACTCATGCACAGCAATACAATTATATATATGTAACGATTTGATTTCATGTAAAAATTTTTCACAAAAATACAATATTAATTGACATTTTTGCTTGCGTATTTTTTATCTACATTCTCTAAAACTACAACCAAATTTTTCCTAAATTCTTCGGCAGGCAATACTCTGTAAAAATCCTCATCAGGCTCTAAGTCAAAAAAATTCTCTTGATTGGCGATAAACCCTTTGCTGCTTACCAATGTCATAATCTTTCGTTTAAATTTTTCCATTGCAAATGTACAAAATTTTCATAAAAACCAATCCCATTCAGCAGAATTAAATTTTTTGTGAAATTTATGCATCGAAACAAAGAAAAAATTGTAAGTTTGTGCAATTATAAAAATTAAAAAAAACAAACCAAGTGCCAACAAGCACTTTATGATACTTTTTATTGAAAAAGCATTTTGCTTTTATTCTTTGCCGTCTGAAAATTTGGCGATTAGATTACGGTATACTAAAGAAAAAGTCGAGTGTTTGCGTGTTTTGCGTGAACTTTACTTGATTTCTTGTATACCACGGTTACGCCAAATACCACAGACAGCGGGGAACAGTTAAGTTTCACGCTTTTTTATTGTCAAAAATTGAAAATCCGACGACGGGAAAACCGCCACAAAATATAAGACAGAATTGCAACTGTTCCCCAAAAAATGCGAAGTGAAACTGCATGAGCACTTAAATAATCTTGCAGGAAAGAGCAGAAACTTTCTAAAAAACGGGCGAAATATTTCCTACGAAAAGCCATACGAGTAGAAGGAAAAATATTAATTTTAAATAAAATGAAACGATTTAAAAAAATTATCATTCTTTCTGTTATGTTTTTGGGATTTACACAATTGGCTTTCAGCCAAAACATAACGATTTCATCAGGTACAATAACAAATAATAGTACAAGAATTATCAAGTTCGACATTATTTTACCTTCTGGAACATACTCGTATTTTTTATGTCCTGGAGCATCTACAAATGCATTTCCAAAAGCAATAAGAATAACTAATGAAAGAGATGTTACAAATGATAGTCCCTATAAACAATCTTGTAAATAATCCAATACTTAAATTGTCCCGTCCTAAAATATTTTAGGATGGGACAAATGGTAATTTGTGTGAAGCTCTGTTGGGACAAAAAAACTATCAAATTTAATTAAAGGTTGCGCCCGTCACGTATTAGGGATTTAAAATGTTACAGTTTAATAATTTAAGCAAGGCAATGGAGACCAGAGACCATTCAAAAAACGGGGCGAGTTCGAAAAGCCAAATGAGTAGAGGGAATTTTTTAAGAGTTAATTTAATCTTAATTGCCATTATTAGCTTAACCACTTTTATTAGTTGCGAAAAAGAGCGTTTTTCACCTAAAAATAATGACGACATTGCAAAAATAAAAGAACTGCTAAAAGACATGGATTGTGAAAGAGGGCTTTTAGTAGAAAGCAAAGAAGGAGGGTATTTTGATTTGTTGTATTTAGAAAAAGCTATACGTACGTCTAATATATATTATTGTGGACAAATAACAACCAACGTTGATGCATTATATAGAGAAATGGGAACGGTTAAATCTGCAACATATAAAGATAAGCGCGTAGTAATTAAAAGTACAACTAGGCAATGTTCCACTCATGGGAGCGTTAACGTTGAAGTGAAATGGGAACGGACTTTTTATACAAAAAACAGGCATTAATGAATATATAATTTTAGAAAGAGCCCCCCCACCTACCCCCCACCTACCGCAATTTTAAGCAATAGCCGTAACTTGTGGTTTCGATAATACTATTCAGCCTCGGCATTTTTTTCCTGCCGAGGCTTTTTTATTGTAACAATAATTGAATTTTACCGAAAAGAATAATATTTTTTTGGAAATACGTTGTATATTTGTATCGTAAACTAATTTTAATTTTTATAGTTATGGCAACAGCAGTAAAAAAAGCTCCGGCAATAAAAAGAGTGAGAACGACAAAAGAAATAGACGTTCGACACCGAATAAAACCGCGAGGTTTAAGGGGAATGTTTAAGGGAAAAATTATCTTAAACGGCACAGACGAAGATGTGTTCGGGTTAAATCTTAATCAAAATGTAGTATGAGAAAGAAAGGTCACAAAGACCAATTTGACAGAACTATAATTTCACAAGCAATAGCCGAAGGCTTAACCATGATTTCCGCCGACACCAAATTCCCGCTTTACAACGACAAAGGTTTTGACCTACTCAAAAACGAGTAGTTGCTCTTTACACCTCTTTTCTCCTTTAACCGGTAAAATTCAATATGAAAGTTACCGGTTTTTTATGTGTAAAAGTGAAAGTTTCAAAAAAAAGTAAAAATAATCATTAAAGATAAACAAGTAAATGCAGACATAAACGCCGACCCTAAAAACAAAACCACTTATAAACCAAGTGTTTATAAGCGGTTTCTGTCGGGGTGGCAGGATTCGAACCTGCGACCTCCTGGTCCCAAACCAGGCGCGATGACCGGACTACGCTACACCCCGAAAGTGTTTGTTGGTATCGCTTATTTTGTAAAAGCAGTGCAAAAGTATATGTTTTTTTTTTATCTGCAAATATTTTTAATAAAAAAAGATTTTTTTAATTATGGCAGTTTCAACAAAAAACAAGCTGTGTGGACTTATTGCAATTATGAGGAAAATCATAAAAATACATAAGAAAATTTCTTGATAAAAAATCGGAGTTTAAAAAAACATTGCTATTATTGTGGAATGAAAAAGCATTAGTATTAAAACCTAAAAATATGAAAGACGAAAAAAAATGGTATGCAATTGATGTAGAGCATGTTCTCCGTTCACTTGATACCGAAACTGCAACCGGATTGGTAGAAGGCGAGGCAAAACGCAGAGCGCAAATACACGGAAAAAACCTTTTGCCGGAAAAGAAAAAAGTTAGTAAAATCATTAAATTTTTGAAGCATTTCAACGATATACTTATTTATATATTGTTTGGTGCGGCTCTCATAACTCTTTTTGTAAAAGATTATGTCGATACGATTATTATTTTGCTTGTTGCCGTAATAAATGCTTCGATTGGATTTTTCCAAGAAAACAAAGCAGAAAAGGCGTTGGAAAACATCAAGAAAATGCTTTCGCTTAAAGCACAGGTTATGCGTGGCGGCAAACGTATGGAAATTGATGCTGCCGATTTGACCGTGGGCGATGTTGTATTTTTAAGCCCTGGCGATAAAATTCCTGCCGATTTACGGCTTGTGAAAACCGATAATTTGCGTATAGAAGAATCGGCGCTTACGGGCGAATCTGTCCCGACAGAGAAAAAAATTCACGCATTGGCGGAAAATACAGAACTTGGCGACCGTATCAATATGGCGTTTTCGGGCACAACGGTAAGTGCCGGAACCGGCATAGGCGTGGTGGTTGCCATTGGTGCCGACACCGAATTAGGAAAAATCAATCAAATGATGTCGAACGTGGAAGAACTTACAACACCGCTTTTGAAACAAACTGCCAAATTCGGTAAAATGATTTCGTTTGTAATTGTGGGTGGTGCTGTGTTGGTTTTCCTTTTCGGCTATTTTTTCCGTAGCGATATTTACACGCTCGAACAACTTGGAATGTCGGTTATCGGGTTGGCAATTGCAGCCATTCCCGAAGGTTTGCCGGCAATTTTAGCAATTATTCTTTCTATTGGCGTGCAAAATATGGCTCGCCGCAAAAGTATTGTGCGCACCCTGCCGTCGGTTGAAACACTCGGCTCGGTTTCGGTTATTTGTTCCGATAAAACCGGTACTTTGACCAAAAACGAGATGACCGTAAAAACGCTGGAAACTCGTGACGGCGAATATTTTGTAACAGGTACGGGCTACGCTCCCGAAGGTGATATTCACACAAACTGCAATAATGCCGATTGCAGTACCGAAGCCTCAATGTGCGAAAATTGCCCTAAAGTAGATTATGCGCAAGAGCCTGTTTTAAAAGAACTTATCGAAGCATTTAATATATGCAATGAGGCTGCACTCGTGCAAGACGAAGACGGCTTTTGGAAAATCAACGGCGACCCTACCGAAGGTTCGTTGGTTACGTTATTTTATAAGTTTAGGAGACAAGTTGACAAGGAGACAAGGAGACAAGGAGACGAGGAAACGAGGAAACGAGGAAACGAGGATTTGACAGACGAAAGCCTCGTATCTAATACCTCGTCAACTCGTATCTCAACTATTCCTTTCGATTCCGAATATAAATACATGGCAACGTTGGTTGAAAAAGCCGACCACAACATTATATATATTAAAGGTGCGCCCGACAAGCTAATGGAAATGGCGGAATTTGAGAGAACCGAAAAAGGCGAAGAAGCATTCGCGAAATCGCATTGGGAACGGCAAATTTCGGCGATAGCCTCACGAGGTCAGCGAACAATTGGGGCTGCGTATAAAATTGTTGATAAAAGCAAAACAACAATTGAGCATAGTGATATTGAAACAGGAATAGTATTTTTAGGACTTGCGGGAATTATTGACCCGCCGCGCGAAGAGGTTATTGAAGCAATTGAAAAATGCAAAGGCGCAGGTATTACCGTAAAAATGATTACCGGCGACCACGTTGACACGGCTCGTACTATTGCCAAAGAACTCGGCATTGGCGACGGTGTTACCGCTTTACAAGGCAAGGATTTGGAAAAAATGACCGACGAGGAAATGCAAGAAGCTGTGATGACCTGCGATGTATTTGCCCGAACAAGCCCCGAACACAAACTCCGATTGGTACAAGCCCTACAAGCAAAAGGCATTATTTGCGCCATGACCGGCGACGGCGTAAACGATGCGCCGGCACTGAAAAAAGCCGATATTGGCATTGCCATGGGCATAAAAGGCACAGAAGTAACCAAAGAAGCTGCCGAACTTGTGTTGGCTGACGATAATTTCAGCACCATAGTTGCCGCCGTAGAAGAAGGCAGACGGGTGTACGACAATTTGAAAAAAACAATCCTTTTTATTTTACCAACCAACGGCGCCGAGGCTCTGTTAATTATGGCAGCTATTCTTTTCGGAACAATTATGCCGCTTACTCCGGTGCAAATTCTGTGGGTAAATATGGTAACTTCGGTAACTATTTCGTTGGCATTGGCTTTCGAGCGATTGGAAACCGGTGCAATGAAACGTATGCCTCGTTCGCCCGAAACTCCCCTATTGAGTGGTTATTTTATATGGCGTATTCTGTTTGTTTCTACGCTTATTGGTGGCTGGACGTTGTGGATTAACATTGGTTTGGAACGAGAATTTACGCAATTGGTAGCACTCGGTGAAATGACACAAGCAATGAAAGAATCGTTGATACACACCATTACACTGCAAACGATTGTAATCGCGCAAATGTTCCACTTATTCAACGCTCGCACAATTCGCGGCAACGCTTTCACACAAAAATGGTTCGATAATAAAGCCGTGTGGGTGGTGTGCGGATTGCTCTTTATATTGCAAGGTGCGGTAACATATTTGCCGTTTATGAACAACGCATTTGGCACAGTACCGCTTGAATTGTACTATTGGCGCTATCCGTTTATGCTTGGCGTGGCGGTGTTCTTTATAGTGGAAATTGAAAAGGCTGTGATGCGTAGGATTGATAGAAGGAAAATGACGCAGTCTCAAAAATAATTTGCGTTCTTTTAATTGTCTATTTTGCCAATAAGAGTAGCCGAAGTAGCCGAAGTTACACACACTTTCACAAAATCGCCCACTTTCGCATCGCCTTTCGGGAAAATAACGGTTTTATTCTGCGAATTACGCCCCTTCAATTCATTTTCATTTTTCTTGGAACGACCTTCAACTAAAACCTCGAATGTTTTTCCAATATCGGCTTGGTTTTGTGCTTTTGAAATAGAATTTTGCAAGGCAATAATTTCATTCAAACGGCGGATTTTGGTTTCTTCGTCAATTGTATCGGGCATTTTTTTCGATGCCAATGTTCCCGGACGTTCCGAATATTTAAACATATATGCCAAATCGTAGCCAACTTCGCGCATCAGCGATAATGTTTCGGCATGTTCCTCTTCGCTTTCGTTGCTAAAACCGCACAAAATATCGGTAGTAATTGAGGCATCGGGCAGAATTGTGCGAATAGCCTCTACCCTGTTCAAATAATATTCTCGGTTGTATTTCCGGTTCATGCGCTCCAAAACAGTTGAACTTCCGCTTTGTACCGGCAGGTGTACCCATCGCCCAATATTTGTATTGCGAGCCATTACGTGCAGCACATCATCACCCATGTCTTTGGGGTGCGACGTGGTAAAACGTACACGCATATCGGGCACTGTTTGCGCCACTCGTTCCAAAAGTTCGGCAAAGCCCAAACCCTCTAAGGCTTTATACGAATTCACATTTTGCCCCAAAAGCGTAACCTCCTTATACCCTGATTTTTGCAACTGTTCCACTTCGTGTAAAATCGATGCAATATCACGACTGCGTTCACGTCCGCGCGTGTAGGGCACTATGCAATATGAGCAAAAATTATTGCAGCCCCGCATAATTGAAACAAAGGACGAAATGCGGTTATTCCCAACACGATACGGCATAATGTCGGCGTATGTTTCTGTATCAGACAAGTGCGTATTGATAGCTTTTTTACTATTTTCGGCAATTGTAATCAATTCCGGCAATTGACGATACGAATCGGGACCGGCAACAATATCGGCAAGCAAATCATTGTCGAACAATTGGTCGCGCAACCGCTCTGCCATACAGCCAATTACACCTATTAATAAATCGGGTTTTTCGCCACGCAGTTTTTTAATTTCGTGCAAACGTTGAAATACTCTATTTTCGGCATGTTCACGAATAGAACAGGTGTTGAGCAAAATAAGCTGCGCCTGCGCAATATCTTCGGTATAATCATAGCCTTCTTTTTCCAAAATGGCGGCAACCACTTCGCTGTCGTTCACATTCATTTGACAGCCGTAGGTTTCTATGTAAACAGTGCGTTTGTTCATTTATTTAGTTTTATTGTAGATTACTTCGTTCCTCGCAATGACGCTCTTTTGTACGTCATTGCGAGGAACGAAGCAATCCATTATTTATGATATGCAAAAATACAAAAAATCTGCAAACAAACTTTTTTTTGAAAATTTATTGCAATAAAACTTGCTTTAACAAAAAAACGTAGTATATTTGCACTCCCAAATTGAAACAAGAGTTGTTTCACAAAACAATTAACAAAATATATCGTGGGATGGAGCAGTTGGTAGCTCGTTGGGCTCATAACCCAAAGGTCGTCGGTTCGAGTCCGGCTCCCGCAACTACCCCGAAAGAATCACTACAAAGTGGTTCTTTTTTATTTTGGTATCTTTGTAATACACCATAAATATAGTTTTACAGTTTTTTGCAAAATCTTTATTGAGTTATCTCAAAAATTCACTACATTTGCCCTATTACAAACCAAAACTCCACCCGCATACGATAAAAAAAGCGTAATGTAATACGCACATTTTTGATAAAAAGATTGTTTTTTACAACAAAAACAACTACTTTTATAGCAGAAAACATAACAAATGAAAGAACTTGATTTTGAAATAGATAAACTAACACATTCGATAGAAAATGTAGTAACCGGCGATAGTTTCCCTACGGAAGTATTGCCGCTTTCCAAACCCGATTTGCTGCATATAACCAAAAAGAATGGTTGGAAATTTGATTGGAAAAAAGAATATTTACAACCAGATAGAGATGTTTTTAAGTTGATTATACCTCAGCAGTCCGAAATAATACAAGGATTGGTTAGTACAAGTAAAGAAGAGGGTTATGTGATGATGAATTTAATAGAAAGTGCACCCATTAATTTCGGAGAAAATAAAAAATATTACGGTGTGGCAGGAAATTTGGTTGCTTTTGTGTGCCAACTATCAAAAGAATACGGATTTGACGGTGAAATTTTATTTTTTTCTAAAACCAAATTAATAGAGCATTATGAAAAAACATTGGGAGCGGTTCATATTGGCGGACATCGTATGATAATTTATGAACAAGAAGCTCAACAATTAATTAGAAAATATTTTCCTAACTTTTATTTTAAATAACCATGGGAATAATTAGAGAACCGGAAGGAGTAGATTTTGTTGTAGAGCCACATGTGCTTACCGACGAAGACAGACGAATTGTTGCCGAACATATTCGAGCACACAAAGCCAAACAAACACAAGAAGAAAAAAATTATTACAGAGCTTTTAGCGATGTTGTGCGGGCAATGAGCCGTTTACGAGATGCCGAAAGGAAATGGCAAGTTGCAGAAATGGCATATTGAATAACTATGGGAATAATTAAAAACAAATTAAACCAATCTTTTCAGCACGTTGCGGCTGTAATGTTGTAAGTATAAAAATAGAAAAATAACCACTAAAACCACCCGCCTATGACAAAAAATGCGTAATGTAATACGCACATTTTATGGAAAAAAGCGTTTAGCTGAATTTGGCGTTGCGAAATCTCGACAGTTTCAAAACCAGCCATGAAGTAAGGCGTAAACGCTCGTGTTGTTTTGGCACGGGCTTTACTCATTTATTTTGGTTGGTTAGGTAGTCGAGAACCTCGTAGCGCAGATAAAATAAAGTTTTGTCCGTGCTTTTTTTGTGTGCGTACGTGAACAGAAATATTCTGTTGAGGACATATTTTTCATTACAACAAACTTAAAACCTTCTGTAAAAGGACAGAAGTAAAACAACACATACAATGAAAAAATTTATGATTTTAATTTCGGCTTTTGGACTGATGGTGGGGACGAGTGTTGCTCAAACGTGGAATATTGGTTATCCAATAGCAAGTAGTGTAAAAGCAACTTTGAAAGATAGTACGCTTACTATTAGCGGGACGGGGAGTATGAGGGATTATGTTAATTATAATTATTTTGAATATCCTTGGGATTCACAAAAGACAAATATAAAAACTTTGGTAATTCAAGATGGTGTTACTTCAATTGGGTCTTGTGCTTTTCACGGATGTAAAAACCTTACTTCAATTACTATTCCGGAGAGCGTAACAACTATTGGGTGGGAAGCTTTTTCCGGTTGCAGTAACCTTTCTTCAATTACTATTCCAAGTGGCGTAACAAAGATTGAAACCTCTGTGTTTTCCGGTTGTGGCGGTCTTACTTCAATTACTATTCCTGAAAGTGTAACAAGTATTGGAAAGTGGGCTTTTGAAAATACCGCTTGGTACAACAATCAACCCGACGGTATTGTATATGCCGGTAACGTATTGTACAAATATAAAGGAACTATGCCGGGAAATACCGTTATTAATAACATTAAAGAAGGAACTGTGAGTATTGCAGGTGCTGCTTTTCAAAGCTGTTACGGTCTGACTTCTATTACTATTCCAAGCAGTGTAACAAGTATTGGATATTCTGCTTTTGAAAATACCGCTTGGTACAACAATCAACCCAACGGTATTGTATATGCCGGTAATGTATTATACAAGTATAAAGGAACTATGCCGGAAAATACTATTATTGATGTTAAAGACGGTACTGTGGGAATTGCAGATGCTGCTTTTAGAGAGTGTACCGGTCTTACTTCTATCACTTTTCCAAATAGCGTAACAAGTATTGAAAGTGGTGCTTTCTACGATTGTAGCAGTCTTACTTCTATCTCTTTTCCCAATAGTTTAATAAATATTGGGGCGGAGGCTTTTAGTGAGTGTATCGGTCTTACTTCTATCACTATTCCAAATAGTGTGCGGAGTATTGAGTATGCTTTTTTTAATTGCGACAATCTAACTGCCATTAATGTAGATGCTAATAATACCGTATATGCCTCTGAAAATGGTGTTTTGTTCAATAAAAACAAAACAATGTTAATACAATATCCTCAGAAAAAATCAGGAACATCTTATGTAATTCCTAATACCGTAACAAGTATTGAGTATGGGGCTTTTCATAACTGTACTGCTTTAACTTCTATAACTATTCCAAATAGCGTAACAAGTATTGAAAATTTTACATTTTATAACTGTTCCGCTTTAACTTCCATAACTATTCCGAACTCTGTTACAAGTATTGGGGCGTGGGCTTTTATAAATTGTAGTTCTTTAACTTCCATAACTATTCCGAACTCTGTTACAAGTATTGGGGTGTGGGCTTTTGGTTATTGTTCTGCTTTAACTTCTATAATTATTCCAAGTAGTGTAACAAATATTGGGACGGCGGCTTTTAGTAACTGTACCGCATTAACTTCCATAACTGTACCGAACTCTGTTACAAGTATTGGGGAGGGGGCTTTTGATTGCAATTGCAGTCCGTCGGAAGTTTCTATTCCCGATATGTCGAGTGATTTTGCCCCATTATTAACCTCCTCATTGCAAAAATTAACACTTACCAACTGTACTTCTATCGCAAGCGGCTCATTATCAAGATTTACAAATCTTACCTCGCTTTCGTTGCCATTTATAGGCACTTCGCCAACAACTCCCTCTAATTTAGGTTTATTATTCGGTGGAGATAACAGCAAAGTGCCTGCTTCGCTTAAAAAACTTACCCTTGTGCGTTCTTCGGCAAATATACAGATTGCCGATAATGCTTTGGCGGGTCTATCGGGTTTAAGCGAATTGACTTTATCGAGCAATGTGAGGGGGCTTGGTAGGAATGCTTTGGACGGGTGTAGCGGTTTGGAACATATTTATTCCGAATGGGCAAATCCGCCAACGGCTTATAACAACAGCACTTTCGTGAGTGTCAATAAATTTGCCTGCGTGGTGCACGTTCCCATGGGCAGCAAAAACAAATACGCCGCTGCCGATGGTTGGAAAGAATTTTATATTGACAACATTCAGGAAGAAGCTCCCGTAACTATTACAGCCCTCTCTGTTCCTAAGTATGGCGGTATTATAAGCGGCGCATTGCAATACAATTACGACGAAACCGCCAAACTAACTGCAAGCGGCAACATGGGTTACGATTTTCAAGGCTGGATGGAAAATAATCAAATTGTGAGTGCCAACCGCGAATATACGTTTATGGTTGAGGGCGCGCGCACGCTCTACGCAATTTTTACCCCAAGAGAAAATGCAGACAAAGACATTCAAATTCAAGCGCAGGGCAATTCGGCAACTGTTTCGTGGGTGGCGGTGGAAGATGCTGCAAACTACACACTCATTATCTACAGCGACGACAAACGCACACAGGAAATCACCCGTTTCCAGTTAGATGCCAACGGCAAAATCCTGCGCAGCACAAATCTGTCGTGCACCATTTCCAATCTGGAACAAGAAACCACCTATTACTATTCGCTCACTTCCTACGATGCTGGTAATAATGCGCTCACAATGTCTAACGGTAATTTTAAAACGACGGACGGAACGGTTGGAATGGAACATATTGTTGTTGATAATCAACTCAAGATTTACCCAAATCCAACAACCGGACAATTGACAATTTCCGGCGTAGAGACGCAATGCATTGCGTCTCTACCACAAACCGTTGAAATTTACGACAACACCGGTCGCCTCGTAGGGGTCGAATATTTTCGACCCGATAACACAATCAACATTTCCCACCTGCCCAATGGCATATATTTTATTCACATAAACGGCAAACAAATGAAGGTAATAAAACAATAACATTGTTATTGCAATAATAATAATCAACCCCTGCAAAAAATCACTAATTTTGCAGGGGTTATTTTTTTGGAAAAGTAAAAAAATAAGTCGAAATTTGCACGTCTCAAAATAGAATTACATGAAACATTTTTACCTACCTATATATATATGTTTGTCGCTTTTGATAACATCGTGCGGTGGCGATAAAAAAACCGGTCATAGAAAAGTGCTTGTTACTGAAAATCAAGAACAACACCGTAATTTCACTCCTGCACCCAATCCGTTTATTGCCGCCGATGTGTATGGCACTACGCAGGTAAATTCGGCTCACACCAATGCCTTTGCTGCGCCTATTCCCACCGGCACGTTTAATATCGAATTAACGCCTGATAATCAAATACTTTCGGGCGTTGTGAATGTAGCAACTATTGCTACCGGAAATCCTAATTATATGTGGGCTATTTCTACCGACCGTTTTACCTGCCTCAATGTAAGTGAAGGTAATTTTGCGCCAACAAGGAATTTTTTCAATTTTCCCGATGCCGGAGCTTTTCACGTTGATAAGCATCGCGAGGCTTTGCAACACAATTACACATCAATAGAAGCTATACGGAAAAATGTGTTTTCGGCGTACGGAAATTCGCCCGAACAGCGGCTCAATAAAGGCACTGTTGCCGTATGCGATAAAAACACCGATGTGTTTATAAACTATGGAACACAAGTAGCTTGTTTGATTGATTTTAATAGACCTCGATTTCGCAATCTACTTGATTTAACGCAATTTACAACGACACCAACCAACATTGTCGGTTTGGGGATTACCTACGACGGTATGTTGGTTTTCGCTTCGCAAACGTACATTGGCGTAATTGACCGCGCATTTGATACAATACCAAAAATCTATTATTTTGAGCCAAACGAAGTGTGCAACAACTCATTTTGCATTGACGAAAACAACGGAATTTACATAGCCACCAACAAACAAATGCGCAAATTGGTATGGACAGGGCAAGAATTGAGTGCTAATACTGCCGACGGCGCATGGACTTCTTCGTATAAAACAGGTAAATCGGGAGCCGCAAGCACACCGTCGTTAATGGGTTTCGACAATTCGCAAGATAAATTGGTAGTTATAGTTGATGGCGAAAATAACCTTGTGGCATTTTGGCGCAACGAACTCCCCTCGCCTAACGCTTCACGCATAGCCAATGAACAAAAACTAAGTTTTGCCACCGATGAAAAACCTGTTTTCACAGCAGGATTGGCAATTCATAATAACGGCGTTTTTGTGGCAAATAATTCCCTCTACGCCAACACCGGCGATGCAATTGTTGATGCCATTGCTACCGTAATAAAACCATCGGCGCAAGGCTGCGAACGTTTTGAATGGCAGGACGATACGAAAAAATTCAAATCAATATTTGCAAATAATACAATTAGCACCGCCACCATGAAACCGGCAGTGAGCACCACATCGAATATTGTGTGTGTCAATGGCTTTTACCCCGAAAGCGGCTGGGAAGTTACCGGACTTGATTGGAATAACGGAAAAATTGTGCATCGCAGTTTGTTTGGTAAAAACAATTATGGCAATGCCGCATTTGCAACTTTGCAATATTTTGCCAATGGCGATATGTTGTTCAACTCAATTGCGGGACCTTGCAGGGTGCGAATGACAGAATAATATGCCAATACGACAATATACCAATGTACCAAATTAAATAATTAAAACATTTATTCATTAACATATTGGCATATTATCACATTGGCACATTTTATTAACCACTAATCACTAACCATTAACCACTAAAAAATTGGATTATTTAGAATTTTCAACCAACCTACAAGGAAAAATTCCCTTTGCCGGCGAAATTCTTACGGCGCAACTTGCCGAAATAGGATTTGAAAGTTTTAGCAACGAAGAAAATCGCAGTTACAAAGCGTATATACAAAAAAATGATTTTGACCAACAAGCACTTACGGAACTTATTGAAACTATTGAAGAACATTTAGGCGAACTAAAATACACAATTACCGAACTCGAAACCGTTAATTGGAATGCTGAATGGGAAGCACAATTTGAGCCGGTAGAAATAAATTCTTCGATACTGATAAAAGCACCATTTCACACAATTGAAAATGAACAAAAATTTCGCTATATAATTGAAATTGAGCCAAAAATGTCGTTTGGCACGGGACATCATGAAACCACAAGTTTGGTGTTGCAAACTATGCTCGACCTTGATTTTACCGGCAAAACCGTTGCCGATTGCGGTTGCGGAACGGGCGTTTTGGCAATTGCAGCCCTGCAAGTGGGTGCACAATCAGCCTACGCCTTCGATTACGACCCTCTGTGTTACGAAAACACGCTCGAAAACAAAGTTCGCAACAATGCTGAAAACCTTACCATTGAACAAGGCGATTTATCACTTTTGGAAGGAAAAACATTCGATATTGTTTTGGCAAACATCAACCGCAATATACTTGCACACAATATGCACTATCTTGCAAAAGCACTTAAACCCAACGGACAGCTTGTATTGAGCGGATTTTATGAACACGATATTGAATTTTTACTTGAAAAAACTGCGCAATTTGGTTTGAGATATCAATCGTGTAAAGTTGAGAATAAGTGGGCGGCTGTTCAATTTGCCAATACGACAATAAATCAATGTGCCAATAAAACAAATTAAACAATTAGAAAATTAAATAATTAACGCATTTTGATACATTGGCAAATTGGCATATTATCACATTGGCATATTTCCTAATAACTAACCACTAATCACTAAAAACATGAACATACTTCTCACCGGCGGCACCGGCTTCATCGGCTCATACGTTGCCATGCAATTACTTTCTGAAAATCACACTGTTACAATATTGGCTCGCAATGCCAATAAAGTTCCTGCATTTCACACAATTCCCAATGTACAAGTGCTCGAAATTGGCATGACTGATTATGAAAAAATAACACAATTACTTCAAAATCAATCGTTTGATGCGTGCATACATGTTGCACTCAATTACAACGACAAATCGGCGTACGATATGCTTATGAGCGACACCGCTGCTTCAATATATTTAGCATCGGAATGTGCAAAATATGGCGTTTCGCATTTTATTTACACATCGTCCACCGCTGCTAACGATAGCGTATATGGTAATCCTTCGCCCGAAATACTTGCAGGCGGTTGCCACGTAACCACTCGTTGCAAACACGACCCTCATTCCTACTACGGCGCGACCAAAGCCGCCACCGAAAATTTCCTGTGGGGAATTACCGGCGCCACCGGAATGCGGGTAAATGTGGTGCGTCCGGGTTACACGTTCGGCAATCCTGTGCTAAACGGCGCATACACTCAACCCGACCGCCGTTTTCACGATATTGCAAAAAACATAAAACAAGGCAAAGATATTGAACTTGTAAAAAACGATGGAACACAGTTTATTTGGGCTGGCGATTTGGCAAAAATTTATACTGCTGTGCTTAATTCTTCGTTCAACAAACACACCTATTTTGGATTGTCGAATTGTTTTACATCGTGGTTAGATGTTGCGCTTACGGCAAAACAATTGTGTAATTCTCAATCGTACATTACCATAAAAGACCTCGGTTGGAGCGATAAACCAATTATGTTTGATGTTTCTGATATTGAGCGAGACTTTGGGTATTCATTTTCGCCTTACCCGCATATTGCGCAGCATATGGAGTATTTGCTTAGCTTATAAACTGAAGAGGCTGTCCTAAAAGTTAAATTATCAATTTTAGAACTTTCAAATCGAAAGCAAAGGTGCAGAGCACCGAGATATTGGTAGTAAAAACAAT
>WQTX01000023.1 GCA_009786075.1 Bacteroidota bacterium
TTCGTTCGCAATGACGCTCTTTCGAGGGTTAGCACAAATCAACAAAAGAGCGTCATTGCGAGGAACGAAGCAATCCATTTTTTCTAAAATATAACAATAATAATTTTTCATTACTTAAATAACCTTACACAATATTTTCCCCCGCATTCATTGGCACATTCACGCCGTTAAGGTGCGGCGAAGCACTGGCAAGCGTCAAAACCATATCGGCAACTTCATCGGTTGTAACAAGGCGTTTGAGGGGGTGACCGGCGGTCATTTGCTCCACTATGCGCTCATCGGTGTCGGCAGTCATTGGCGTTTGCATAAACGATGGCGAAATAGAATTTGATGTAATATTATACCGAATGTTTTCCGTTGCCCAAATTTTGGCAAGTTCCTGCAAATAAGCCTTATCTGCAACATAAATTGCTGAACCCGTTGGCGGAACATTCAGTAAATATGAAGTGAGAATGGTAATAATTTTTCCGCTGCGTTTTTTTCTAAAAGTAGCGATGCACGCTTTTGTGATTTCGATTGTAGGTAACACATTGTTGCTGAACGACTGCAAAAAATCATCAGAACCGATTTTATTGAAATTAGCGAATGGGGTTAAACCGTAGGCATTGTTTACTAAAATATCTACATCAAATTCCGGTATTGTACGGCATAAATCGGCAATTTCGGCAGAGTTGGTAAAATCGCATTTTATTGCGGTTACATTATTATAAGTACGCACAATTTCATCGGCAGTACTTGCCGAACGATTGTATGTAAAATACACAGTACCACAGTGTTGCTGTACAAATTTTTCGACAATACTGCGTCCCAAACCCGACGCACCGCCTGTAATCAATATGTTCATAATATTCCGATTGAAATTTTTCCTTTTGCTGCAATTTTTTGTTCTTCATTGCGAAATTCGTACTTAAATTCCACTACGTTTACCGATTCGAAAACTCCTGCCACCGTTGCTTTAAAATGCAACGTGTTACCCAAATATACGGCATTTTTAAAATGTATTTCTTGCGAATGAATAATTACATCTTTCGTGGGAAGACATTCCCCAATAAAATACGAAAGAAATCCGTTAAGAATATTTCCGTACATTACTGCTCCCTTAAATCCTTTTTTGCGTGCAAAATCATTGTTAGTATGCAAAGGATTGAAATCTTTGAACAGATTTCCGAAACCTCGATAAATTTCGTCCGATACTACAAACGTTTGTTCAAATATTTGATTTTCGGTAAACATATACTAAGAATTTGTTTAAATTTTTAATGTTACGGTGCTCTGCACCTTACTTGTGGTGTTAATCACTTTAACTACAAATATTACTGGTGCTCTGCACCTCTTAAATACGAAGTGCAGAGCACTTAAATATTTGTAGTAAATAAAAAAACAATGTGTTCTTCTAAGGTGCAGAGCACCGTAATATTTTTTAGAATTTCGTTAAAATACAATCAATCATTTCACCCACATTTTTCCACGAAAGAATTTCTTTAGAAGTAAATTTGATTTTAAAATGCTTTTCAATCGCCACAATCAACTGAATGTGCGTAAGCGAATCCCAACCGTCCACATCGTTGGCAGTGGTTTCTTCGGTTAAAACAATGTCTTCTTCATCAAGAACATCTTTGAAAATGACTTCGATTTGCTGTAAAATTTCCGGTTTGTTCATATCTGTTTATTTTTTGGTTATGTAAATTTCTTTCATTTTATATTTTTCCACATCAAGTTTCCAAATATTTTCATTGTCAGTTGCCTCAAATCCTAAATTTTTATAGTGGTCACGCACTATTTCATTTTTGGGTGTTGGAATATATTCGCCCACAATTTGGTTATAACCGTTTACTTTTGCCAATTCTACAATGGAATTTAACGTGTATGCCTCCATTCCTCGTTTCAGCACACGGCAACTCATAAACCATGTGTCGATAAACAATGTAGGGGTCGAATATTTTCGACCCGTACCGTCATCGCATTTTTCCAAAATCACTGCGCAAATCAGTCCGTTATCGCCAAATTTATCTTCCAAGGTAAACGAAAGCGTGAGATATTCGTTCGATTGCGCTATTTGTTTTACATCTTCTTCCGTATAGCGCACTGTTCTCAAATTGAATTGATTAGAGCGTTGTGAGAGTTGAGCAATGCGAGGAATGGAAAAGTCATCAAACGGTTTTGTGTCTGAAATCATATCAAGACTTTTCAAAAAATCGTCTTCGTTGGTAAACGATTCTTGAAAAATAACCCGTTCCGCTTCCTTTTGGTATTGCTCGGTGCGTTTAGCATCTTCGCCCGAATATGAAACGGTTTCAAACAAATTCAAGCCGTACAAATAATCAAGGTAAAGCGCAGGGTCTTCGGGCAGTTCGGGAACACAGATTTGCGGAATATTTTCTCGCACAATAGTGCGTTCAAACGGATTGTCGTCCACAAAAACCATCGAATCGAAACCAATGTTGAGTATTTGCTGAATTTTACGAATATTGTCGGCTTTATTCTCCCAATTTGCCACAAAAACGGCAATGTCCGACAGGCGCAACACCATATCGGGGTGCTTTTCAAATGGCTCTTTGGCAACCGATTCGGTGTTTTTACTGCACACGGCGACTATAATTCCCCGTTGCTGCAACTTTTTTACCCAATATTGAAATTCGGTAAATGCCTTTCCAATACCAAGTTGCCCGATTTGAATGTTTTCAATACCATCGTCGCCAATCACTCCGCCCCACGTTGTATTATCCAAATCAAGAATAATACATTTTTTGAAAAACCCCTGAAAAGCCGCAATAATTTTCACTACGGCATGGGCAAAATAAGGTAAAGCATCAATACTGACTACCATTTCGGTGTTGGTATAAATGGCTGGCAACCAAAATTTTTCTCGTCCAATTGTGTTTTGAATTGTGCTTAAATCGCAGATATACAGATTGTTAGTTTGTACAGCAAGTTCCTGCAACAAATAATTCAACTTGCGAAGTTGGAAAATAAATGACGATTCAACTTTGTTGGCATATTGACCAAAAACTTGGTCATCTTCTTCGGTGTAATTACAAAAAATGATTTTTGCATTTGTTTTTGCCTGCAACGCCGAAAGCCATTGTTTTATATGCACGACGTTTTCTTCTGCAAAGCTAAAACGCTCATTTTCTGCTGTTTTATTATATTTTTGCAACAATTTATGGCTCGATTGAAAAATAAGTATCACCTCGGCATTGAACTCATACAGTTCCGACGAAGGGTCGAGAATTTGCCGGTCAATTTGATTAAACTCGGCTTCAAAAACATTCAAATTCAACGAATGTTCCACGCCCATACCTTTGATTGCCTGCACCACAAATTGCGTAGCACTATCGCCGAGCACTGCCAATCGAATGGTTTTAAAACCTTCAACGGGCTTTTTTAAGTTCTTTTTTAGTTGTGCGAAGTCTAACATAGTACTAAGCTATTTTTAGGGTGTCGATTTATGCAATTTTTTCAACACTTTTTTTACTACCATATCATGAATCAACTGTTTTTCGTCTTTACATAATCCTGTAAAATAAATAGAAAGAGCAAAAAATAGTACGGAAATAAATCCTGTAAGCAAAAATCTAAACTCAAAATTGAGATACTGTGTTATGAGCCAACAAACGGCAACAACTGTTATTAATGGTATTGCTGCCTTAAAAATTACTCTTTCAAAATAGTTCCTAATAGATAAACCTGCTTTGTGCTTCCAAAAATACAATTTGAATGCAGTTGCTATTATCTCCATTGTTATTAAACTAACTACAGCATAATATGCCGGAAATCCTAATTTCAAAAGAATGTATGCCAACGGAACAGTGAGGAGCAGAACGCTTCCTGTAATAGATTGATATGCTTTTATTTTTCCGGTTGCTTGCAAAGCCGAAAATGAACCAATTGTGAGTTGATTAACAAGCATTGCCACCAAAACTAATGAACAAAAAACAACGGTATGTTCGGGCACATTTTTTAACCATAACTGCAATATAACCGGCATTTCAAAAATAATGGGAATAGCAACAAAGGCTAAAAGGAAAAAACCAAATTTACTTGCCATCAACGAAAGGCGCAACATTCTTTGCCTGTCATTCCTTCCTTCACTTATCATAATTTGCGGGTTTATTGCACGCAACATTGTTTGCGAGAAAAAAATTACCTGCGCCGAAACTTGATTGGCAATACCAAATGCAGCATTTATAACTGTTCCGAAAAATAGATTTAACACTATTGCCAATCCCTGTATTTTTCCTGCGCCGCACAATGTGCCGAACAAATTCCACCCTGCGAAACTGCCTATTTCTTTAAGAAACGGTTTATCTATTTGATAATTCCGCACACTACATTCGTCATATTTTTTCAAACTATACACTGCGTATAACAAAAATGAAATCGCACTCAAAACCGCCATAAATAAGCCGTACATTACCAATCGTTCCGCTTGAATAAACCACACCAACGATAGAGCAATTGCTAATTTTACAATTGATTCAATAATATTCACAATTGCTATCCACAGCATATTTTCGTGTGCATTGAGCGAAGCGGTAAAGGGTACCGAAATAATTGTGAAAAATACCGAAACCGACATAAAATAGTATATCGTTTGTGCGGTTGGTATTCTGTCGGCAGGAATATTCAAAAATCCGCCGAACAAAACCGGCGCAAGCACCAAAAGTGCAACAACTACAACAACACCTATTGCAATATGCAACACCCACGAGTTGGTAAAAATCTTTTTTTGCATCGCACAATCGCCCGTGCCTTGATGAAACGACAAATACCGTTGTGTAGAAACGGTCATTGCCACATTCAAAAACGAAAGCATGGCAATAACACCGGCTATCAGATTAAAAATCCCATAATCCGAAGCTCCAAGCGCATTCAATACCAAGCGAGTTGAATACAATGAGATTCCCATTGTAATCAGCATTTTGGCATAGAGTATGCCGGTGTTTATTACTACTCGGGTGCTTGCCGCTTGAGGTTGTTTCATGCTACTTTCCAAGAATATTCTTCACAATTTTCACACCCGTATCACCAAAAATAGAGCGTATCATTTTTTTGTTTGTGCTTTCTTCCCTGTTATTGTCGAATATCATTTTAAAAGCATCGGCTTCATTTTCGGGAGTTGTAAATACTTCTAATACAATTGATTGTTCCGATGCGCTTAAAAATTCGGCTTTACACGCCAAAAATTCTTCTTTATTTTGTGCAGACAGATATTTAAAACCGCTTGTTTCTGCCCAGCCTTTTGCATTTTTAGAGTGTCCGGCGGCGGCTATGTATGAATCTCTGTCGATGTTATCGGTTTTATATAGTTTAAATTCTACTCCACAGCCATTATTTACCAAAAGAATGCGAATATTATTTTTTAAATGACGAATACCGAGCGAATTCATATCATAGAAAAACGCCAAATCGCCGGTTACCAAAAAACACAACTTGTCGGTAGCAACGCTTTGCCCGAGTAAAACCGAAGTACAACCATCTATGCCGAATGCCGCCACATTCGAGTAACACGTAATAGATTTATCGAGCGGAAAGAGACTCCATTTTCGCAAACTATTCAATATGGCAAAATTCAGATAACTGTTTTTTGGTATTGCATGGTGTAGTTGCTGTGCCAAATACGCATTGGAAAGAGGCAAATTTTCGGGTATTGAAACCGCGTTTTGCAATTCTTCCCATTGCTGATAATACGTGTGTTGAGCCGAATTGTTTCCTGCCAATCGCATAAAAAACAATTCAAAAGGACATTCAAATATTTTGGTCAAGTTATCGTAGGAATCTACAACTTTTCCGTCTTCGCTCACACGCCAATGTTCAAAAGCGAATTGACCTGCTGCTGCCAATCGACGAAACAGAGGATAATCGCCTGTTTGTCCGCCGATAGTTATAAGAATATCGGGTTTATATGTTTTTGCAAAAACCTCATCGTGCATGGTTAGCAACGCTAAATTAGCAAAAACGGTATATTTACTACGATGGTTCGATAAATGATTGGCATATACAAACACATTATGCGTTTCGGCAAAAGATTCCAATGCCACAGCCTGTTTTTCGGTAAACGGACGGTGTTCGCCTATCACAATCATTATTTTTTTATTGTTCAACGGCGCGTCCCATTGTTCCCATTCCATATATCGCCGGATTACACGCACAGGGGGTAATTGAACATCTTCCCATTTCCCTAATTCTTCGTCCAACATCGGTACATTAAGTTGCACCGGACCCGGTAGCCCATGTGTTAATTCCAAAATCGCTTCATTGACCAAACGCATACAATGCTGTTCATCGTGATGATTTGAAACGTATGGTAGAGCAAAAGTTTGTTTCACAGCATCGGCAGGCAACGATGTTTGATTCGGAGCCTGCATATAGTCTTGATACGTAAATCGCGGGTGTTTCGAGGCAGTAATTGCAAGAATGGGAACGTGCTTGTAAAATGCTTCGGTCAGTCCCGGAATATAATTGCGTGTTGCTTGCGCGCTTGTGCACGTAGTTGCAACCGGCACACCGAGTTCTAAATACAATCCTATTGCAAAATACATGGCACTGCGCTCATCAACTACGGAATAGCACGTAAAAAACGGGTCGTTTTGAAGTCCTTGAACAATCGGAACATTCGTTGCTCCGGGACTGGCTACTACGTGCCGTATATTGTGAGCTTTGAGTAAAGCTAATAGTATTTGTGCGTTTTTTGCTATTGTGTACATACTACGTAATTTAAAAATTTAAGAATTTTAATATTACGGTGCTTTGCACCTTTCTTGCCGTGTCAATTGTTTTAGCTACAAATATCATTGGTGCTCTGCACCTCTTAAAATACAAAGTGCAGAGCACTTAAATATTTGTAGTAAATAAAATCAATGTATCAATTTGAGGTGCAGAGCACCGTAATATTTATGTTGATTAAAATTTAAACAAACTCTTATTGTAATCCCAGAAATTCAACCAAATGTTTTTTCAGCAATTCTTTTCGTTCGGCAACAATTCCGGTCATTCTGTCGTGAATAGTTGCCTGCAATTCACCGCGTTTTGCAAAAGCATTTTGTATTCCGGTTAGAATTTCATCGTTTGTTTGTGCTTTCATATCGCCCATGTGCGGGTACGCCAAAGTATCGGCAAACAAACCATTGAACTTACGGCTGTATGCCATGGGGTAGACCGGTACTTCCGAAGAAAATGCCGCTATTGCAGCGTGCATACGGGCTCCTGCAAAAAAATCCATGCCTGCAATATAATTTTTTGCAAAAATAGGAGTCAAGAAAAAAGGCGACAAAACCAATCTATCGTTATTATACTTTTCAACTAAATCAAACGACAGCGAATAATCGTTTTCCACATCGCTGTAATCGGTAAGCACAACGTGAGGAACAAGATGCAATTTCACATTCGGAATCGACAAAAAATATTCAATCGTATTGCGAATTAACTTTTGATAATCCACACATAATTCAAATTGATTATTTTTTGTGTAGCCGCCATGCCACAGCAAAGCAGAAACATTTAACCCTACGTGAACAAAATCTTTTGAAAATGATTTCTTTTGATATGGCATAAAAAACGCCACATCAACAATTTCGTCTATGTTCGATTGGCAGGTTTCGTTTTTCAAAAAATCATAGCTTTGTTTGTCGCGAGCCAAAGCAATGGCACTTTTTTCTATTGTAGAAATAGCTCTTTTCTTTATTTTTTTGCCAGCGAAAGGACCTATCGTTTGCGGAAATATCAATAATGGTTTTTTAAATAAAAATGCCATTTTGCTTTGATTGTCAAACATATAGAATCTCTTCGCACCGTAAATGTCCGCAAAACTATCGCCTGCGCCAATGTTGATAACAAAATCTATATTTCTATATTGCAACAAAGTGCGCCTTGTTTTAGAAAGAAACAGTGATTTTACTAAATTTTTAATGCTGAAAAAATCAACCGGATACAAATTTACAGCATCAATGATGGTATCGCCTATTTCAAAAGTATCGGTTTCTTTGTTTCCGTATTCGGGATTAATAAGGAAAAATTTAAGATTATAATTACACCATTCCCGCTCCAATTCTTTCAAAATAGAAAGAGCCGACCACGATAACGCCCCCACACCTCTATTCCCATTGTACGGATATGCACCAATTATCGCTATTTTTATTTCCTTCATATTTTAATAAAACGGAGTAAACTTTCCATCAAAAACATATTCCAAATTACGATTTCGCTCTCCAATTTTTTTTGCCGGCACGCCTGTTACTATTGCAAATGGTTCAACATCTTTCGTTACTACCGCACCGGCAGCAACAACAGCACCCTCTCCAATTGTTACACCATGCAATATTGTTGTATTAGGTCCTAACCAAGCCCTGTTGCCAATTATAACCCGAAAATCACTTGAAGAATTACATCTAAAAAAGGCATCTCTATGGTCATGTTGCTCTGTCCATATCGAAACATTTGAACTGAAATTTACGTTTTCACCTATTTTAATTCCATTGCGTGCATCAAGTATTGCCTTATCGCCAATTATAGAACCTTTCCCTATTTTTAATTTATATGGCGCTCTTATTTCTGCACCAAAGTATATAATCGCATTTTTCTCCATTATTACTAAATAGATATTTTTGTACAAGAAATCCCTAATAGTATGAGATGGTATCATTGACACTTGAAATAAAGAATATCGTATATAGCCACTAAAATAACGAAGTAAAAAAAGCACAAAAGATTTTACACCCGTTTTTTTACTTGTTTTACGTTCCGGTGTTTCGTTTGCAAAATTGTTATTTTTCTTTACGTTATCCCTCCTTCTAAAAATCAAAAAATATAATCTCATAGGCAACATTGCCAATAGAAATAGTAACCATTTGCCTATTAATAGTAATAGTACGGTTATCAATAAAATTTCGGTCATATTAGATGTTAGGATATTCATAGATATTCAATTGAATTGTCTTATGTCTACAAGTCTTGTGTCTAAAAGTCTATTAAACATAGCTCTCTATCAATTTCACTCCTTCCCTGCTTGGTTGTATTTCAAATGCTCCCATTGCTGCCGGAATTAAAACGCTTTCACCTTGTTTTAACGGAGAAGCCCCCCTAAATCCCCCCTCACTTCGACTACGCTCAGCGACCGCAAGGGGGACTAATTCACAAGCACCCTGAATACACATATAAACAACAAAGGAATCCAGCGAACGATAATCTTTGATTGTGTTTCCTTTTATATTCAAAAGCCGTACTTTGAAAAAATCACAATCAATCAATTCAGTTGAATGTGAGTTGCTGTGCGCCGTTTCTTGTTTCAGTTCATTATGGGGAAGTACCGAAAAATCCAATGCTTCAATAGCTTCTTTGGTATGCAATTCTCGTGAAACACCGTTTGCATCTTTCCGTCCATAATCATATACACGATAAGTAATATCGGAACTTTGTTGAATTTCGGCAACCAAAAGACCTTTGCCAATAGCGTGAATGCGTCCGGCAGGAATAAAAAACACATCGCCTGATTTTGGGTAATGGCGTACTAACACTTCTTCGAGCGTATTTTCCTGCACTCGCTTTTTATATTCCTCAACGGAAATAGATTTTGAAAAACCCGAAATCAACGTAGCATTTGGCTCAGCATCAATAATATACCAAATTTCGGTTTTTCCTAAACAAGCGTGTCGCCGCTGCGCTAATTTATCACAAGGGTGCACTTGCACGCTGCAATGATCTTTGGTATCAATGAATTTGAACAATAGCGGAAGTTCGTTTTTGTATTTTTGGTATATTTTTTTTCCTAAAATTTTGTTTTTGTGTTGTTCTATCAATTCTGTCAATTGTTTCCCTTGCCACTCGCCATTTGTTACCACCGACACATAATTGGGCACGGTTGAAATTTCCCAACTTTCGCCGATATTTTGGCGAATAGGGGAAATTCCTTTGAAAGTAGAGATTTTTTCTCCGCCCCAGATAACTTCTTTTAGTATGGTATTGAATTTTAGGGGGTACATTGCAATAGGAGTTACTGAATACTAAAAATCATTTCCCAACACAGAAATACTTAAATTTCTGCTCTTTTATTTCTTCCGAATCGTAAATATTACGTCCATCAATCAACACATTGTCGTTCATTGATTTTTGAATTACGCCCCAGCTTGGCAGGCGGAATTGTTTCCATTCGGTAAGCACCAGTAAAGCATCGGCATTGAGCACGGCATCGTACATATCGCTGCCGTATTCTACAACATCGCCAATTCGGCGTTTACATTCTTCCATTGCCACAGGGTCGAACACACGCACTTTGCAACCGGCTTTGAGCAGCAAATCAATTGTTACGAGCGAAGTTGCTTCACGCATATCGTCGGTTTCCGGTTTGAACGCCAAGCCCCAAATTGCAACAGTTTTTCCTTGCAAATTGCCGTTATAATGTTTGTTCAATTTGTTGAAAACCAATTCTTTTTGTGTGTCGTTTACATTTTCTACAGCTTTCAACACTTGCATGTTGTAACCGTGTTGTTCGGCAGTTTTTATCAACGCTTTCACATCTTTTGGAAAACACGAACCACCGTAACCACAACCCGGATACAAAAATTTTGTGCCGATTCGAGTATCCGAACCAATTCCTTTGCGCACCATATTCACGTCGGCACCAACGATTTCACATAAATTGGCAATATCGTTCATAAAACTAATGCGAGTGGCAAGCATGGCATTGGCGGCATATTTAATCATTTCCGCCGAAGGAATATCGGTAAAGATTACTCGAAAATTGTTCAAGAAAAACGGACGATACAATTTCGTCATCAATTCCTTCGCTCGTTCGCTTTCCACGCCTACCACCACACGGTCGGGAGTCATAAAATCAGAAATAGCCGCTCCTTCTTTCAAAAATTCGGGATTTGAGGCTACGTCAAATGGAATTTGCACACCACGTTTGTCCAATTCTTCTTGAATAACGGCTTTTACTTTCTTGGCTGTTCCAACAGGAACTGTACTTTTTGTAACCAAAAGCACATATTTTTGCATATTGCGCCCTATGGTGCGAGCCACTTCCAACACATATTTCAAATCCGCCGAACCGTCTTCGTCGGGCGGCGTGCCTACTGCGCTGAAAATTATTTCAACCTCATCGAGACAATCCAAAAGATTGGTTGTAAAATTCAAACGTCCTTCTTTGTGATTGCGCACTACCATTTCGTCTAATCCGGGTTCGTAAATCGGAATATTACCTTGTAACAAACGTTCAATTTTCTTTTCATCAACGTCCACACAGGTTACGTTTACACCCATTTCGGCAAAACAAGTGCCCGATACTAAACCGACGTAGCCGGTTCCTACTACTGCTATGTTCATTTTTTATAGTTTTTTAGTTTTTTATGGATTAGTTGTTGTTTTATTTTTCCAAACTACCAAATTTCTTTTCTAATGCGGTCTTCAATGTCATGGAAATAATCAACGGTACGGGCACTGAGTTCCTGCACCGCCTTCCTATCGCATACCATCATTGCCTTAGGATGTGCTTGAATGACACTGATAGGACACATATGGGAATAAGCGCCTTCGACACCCATTTTTACAGCCATCGCTTTATTTTCGCCTACCGCAAGTACCAATAAATGCCTTGCATCGGTAATGGTTTGCACTCCCACCGTAAGTGCATTGCGAGGAACATTTTCCAATTTACCACCGAAAAAACGTGAATTGTCGATACGTGTTTGGTGTATCAGCGTCTTTAAGCGTGTGCGCGAAGCGAGATTGGAAAAAGGTTCGTTGAACGCAATATGTCCATTCGAACCCACCCCACATAGAAAAAGGTCGATTCCGCCGACAGCCTTTATCTTATCTTCATAATCCCGACATTCCTTGAGCAAATCGGGCGCATTTCCATCGAGAATGTTAACATTTTCAGACTTGATGTCAATGTGATTAAAAAAATTCCCCCACATGAACGTATGATAGCTTTCGGGGTGCTCTTCCGGAAGTCCTACATATTCGTCCATATTAAATGTTATAACATTTTTGAACGAAACCGCACCTTTTTTATTGAGTTTAATCAACTCTGTATATGTTTCCAAAGGAGTGGAACCTGTGGGCAAACCCAAAACAAACGGTTTCTCCGGATTATTTTCAAAATGTCTGTTAATCAATTTGGCAATATACTGCGATGTCCATATTGCAACATGTTTAGGGTCTTTTTCTATTATTAATCTCATATTTTAGTGATATTAGTTTTTAATGGCTCGTTTGCACATTATGTTCGACAAAGATTATATTTGAGAAACATAATTACTTATATTGCTCATGATTTTTTGCCGAAATTCCGTGCTTAAAGAAAAAAATTGTCATGCTTTTAATATGAAACAACATTTTTTTACCAATTTTTCGACTTGCTCGCAAATGATTGTGTATCATTCGTGATTCAGGAACATACATTACTTTCCTTCGCATTTTCCAAGTCCGAAGACACAAATCTTCGTCTTCCAAATATAAAAAATAAGCCTCGTCGAATCCGCCTAACTCTTCAAAAAAATCTTTTGACAACAAAAATGCTGCTCCAATTGCCCAATCAATAGGCTGAATAAGGTTTGTGTCAATGTCTTTTTGCAAATAATCGTCTGTAGTTTTATTGTTAGCTTCGTCTTTTCCTCTCGAAATTACTCTATGAAATAATATTTTCAAAGAAATAAAACTTCTAACCGAATGCTGAATAGATAAATCAGGATTTAATAATTTGGGAACAACAATGCCGACTGACAAATCTTTTTCTATGTAATCCAATAAGTTATCTATCGCATTTTCTTGCAAAACAATATCAGGATTTATTAATGCTACATATTGCCCTTGTGCCATTGACACACCAAAGTTGTTGTTTTTGCCAAACCCTTTTTTTTCTTTGTTCTCAAAAATTCGCACTTGCGGATAATTTTCTTTTATATATTCCACACTTCCATCTTTGGAACAATTATCTACATATATTGCTTCAAAATTTGCTTTTGGTTGAGTTTTATTGTCATACAATGAACGATACAACTCTTTAATAAATCGCAAGTGATTCATTCCTACCGTAATTATGGATACTTTTACTTCTTCTCGCATAGTTATTTGTTAAATAGTTCTATATACGCTTTTTGATATGCCTCCGACATCACTTTTGCAGTGTAAAAATCACAAAAAACATCTTGTATATTTTTTGTAGCTTCTTCTGCATCAAATTGCAAAATTTCATTGATTTTGGCGTGAGTGTCTTCTATATTTTTATTGTCAAAAATAAAGCCAACGCTATTTTGGGGAAATCTCTGCAAAACTTCTCTATGAGAAGGAATGTCAGACAATAACATAGGTAAACCAACTGTCATACTTTCCAAAATGGTGTTTGCTAATCCTTCCACATCTGATGCAGAAACATAATAGTTAGCAGCTTTTAAGTAATCATACACCCGTGCTGTAAAACCCGGAATAATGATATTACTTTGGGCTTTTTGTTTCAATGTTTCCCACAAAGGTCCATTACCAAGCATTATTAAACCTATATTTTTTTCTTCTAACGAATTAAATACCTCAACCAAAAAATCAGGATTTTTTTCGTTAGAAAAACGACCTATAAAAATAAAATATTTACGAGAGTTGTCTATTCCAAGTTCAGTGCGTATTTTTCTTTTCTCTTCCTCATTGCGTTGCCATATAGGCAAAGAAGAACCATTGGGAATACTCAAAATATTCCAACCTTTGTTTTCTTTATATAATTCGCCCACACTCAAAGCGCAACCTATTGGCAAATCACATTTTCGAGTAAAAAAATGATTTAAAGTATTGACAATGTCGCCTTTAAATTTTCCGTATAAAATCTGCTGTTGCAGTCCCGGATAAATATGAATAGTATAAACTCTTTTATATTTTCTCGGCAAAAAGCACATCAAATATAATGAACGCGGACAATGAGCGTGCAATTTGTCGGGATTAATTGTTTTTACTTGTTTTCTCAAAGCCGAATATAATTTTAACGGATTGAGAAAGCGGTTAGGCGATAGTTGATAGATTGTAATAGGAAATTTAGAAAATTCTTGAAATCTTGAATTTTCTTTTTCGGGAACAAGCGTTACTATCGAAACATCAAATTTGTCAAAATCCAAGTATTGTATAATGTTATACATTACATTGGTTGGTCCTTCGTTACAAAGCGAGGAGATTAAATAACAGATATGTGTTTTTTTCATAACAATTATTAGTTCAAAAATCTTTTCAATAAACTCAATAAACCTATTTTATACAACATCGGTTTAAACAAAAACACCAATCTTTTTTTCATTGATAACGGAAAATATTTTTCTATCAACTGAGGCACTTCTAATTTGTCAATATCATTAAAAAAATCTTCTCTGTGAGTGTTAGGAATGGTGCTGTTTTCTACCATTATGCCGTCCAACTTTATTGCTTTTTCAACATTTGCCGGACAATATTTTAACGTTGCTTTGATTTCTTCAAAGACAGAATTTCCTTTCTCCGAATGTAGCAATACCATTGTTGTTCCTTTGTCATCGTCCATTGATTTATCAAATTCATTAACATGCCAACAATCAAACAATGTTATATCTGCTTCTCTTTTTATTGTTTTGAAATGACACTTAAAGCAAGACGGACGACTATTCAAATCTTCAAAAAAAGTATGTTTAAAAAATTGTAAGTCGCGTCCGCTATATAGTTTTTTCCCGTTTTCAAATCCCAATGCCATAGTAGAGCCTGCATAACCATATCGTTTATCTCTAAAAGAAACATAATTTAATTTAGATTTTGCCAAAAATTCATTATGTTGCAAATATTTCTTCAATATTTTAGGACTTGGTGTTCCTCTGCATACAAAGTCCAAAAGTATGAGGTTATCATATTTTTTCCGCAAAAAAGACCGAAATCCATTCATTTGGCAAGGTGTCCCGGCAAAGAGAACCAATTTGTTTTCATCAAGGAATTGTTTTGCCTTTGAGAAAATGTCTTTCATATCGCTTTGCACATATTTTGATGAGCGAAATTTTGACAACTCCTCTTTTGTGCTTGCATAATTATGTTCAACCATAAAATTCTCATCATAGCAAGCTCCGAATACCACTCCATGTTTTTCTAAAACAGAATAAGCAATTGCGGTAAAAAGTCCGCCGGAAGCACTTTCAAGTCTTATTTTTTTATCTTTTATTTGTGCTGCAAAAGCAAGTGTTTCAAAATCTCTAATTTCGATAGGCTTAGATATTGGACAAATTTTTTCGCACAAATTGCAATTATTACAAACCACCGTGTTTACTTGTGGATACAAATAGCCTTCGTTATCAGCTTTCATATCTATACACTTTTTCGGGCATACTGCGTAACAAGCAGAACAACCCGAACACTGCGATTTGTCTTTTATCTCTATCATTTGTAATCCTTTAATGCATTAAACAAATAACTACGACTTTCATTTCTGAAATTTTCCAAACAATGCTGAACATTGTTGTAATCAATTTCGAGTTTTAAGCAATCGTCTATATTGCTGTTTGCTTTTAAGTGCCTATTGTTTATTCCTACCGAATTTAATAAAGATTCAATACGAGAGTTGGTCGAAGCACTTGTTTTTGATTCAAAACGAGAAAATGTATAAAATTGTTTTTCGTACAACAACGAAAATATTGTGCCATGAAAAGAATCCGTTAATATATATTCTGCATTACTAATTAAATTAACAAATTCCGCAGGTCCAACATTAAATGGTTTTTCGTCGGCAAAATTTATATCCGAAAGAACTAATTCGTCTAAATGTTGTAAGGCTATCAACTTATAGCCTGTTTTCTCCTTAAACCTATTCGCAAAATCACGATGTGGCAGATTATTCCCTAAAAAATAACAGAAAATATATTTTTCTTCAATAAATCGTTTTTCGCCTTTCAGTTCGTTCCAATATTTTTTATCTATCAAAATAGTTGGGTCGCAAACCACTGGCACATCTCTTCCTGTCAAGTTTTTTATTATTTTTTGTCCGGCAACTTCTCGTGTCGAAATAGATTGAATTCTGTTGAGATAGCGACGTGTTTTATTAATTTGCGAAGTCGGAATTGAAGACACTCCAAAACTTGGTGCGTATGTTACTTTATATTTTTCTTCGGGCACGAACAGCAAATTAAAAAAATCTGTTCCAATGTTTATCGGATTCCAAACTTGGTCGCTACCCAACACAAAAGTATCATAATTGTCTTTGGTTGTTAATAAATCATTCCAACCAATATGATTTCGGGAAAAAGAAAAATATTTAGTTTTAAATTCGTCAAACTTTTTTGTTCTTTCATTTAGCGACGCAAAAATATTTTTATGAAACATTTTGCAATACAAATCACGATAAACCACTCTACCCTTCATTATTAAGAGCGGAATATTGAAAATACGGATAAACTGTTTCCAGTCTTTTTTCTTGGTGTAAAGAATTATTTCATTGTCAAACCCGTTTGTTTGCAAAAAAGTATGCAGTGCGTAAGTTTGCAGCATACTTCCGTAATTTGGATTATGTACTGAAACTAAGCCTATTTTTTTCATTTTGTAAAAGTTTAAAAATGATTTATAATGTTCTATTATGCTTTTTTGGGAAATACAAAAAGCACTATTTTTCTTAACCAACCAATTTTTGAAAGTCGAAATTTAATTTTTTTGAATAAACTTTGTTCAAGCCAACTTCCATTGCAATAGTGTATTACAACAGAAGAAGAAGTTGCTTTATGATAATTTGCAAATACGGAAGAATCATATATTTGAATTCCTTCGGACAAATGTTGTTCTTTATCAATATATTTAAATCCGTATTTTTCGACTTCTAATGCGAGAATAGTTGGTATTGTAAGTCGGTTTGTAAAAACATAGTTGAAATGGTGCGAATTGTAAAAATCAAGACAATCCTTAATGAATGGGTGTCCTTTTTCAGCCCCAATTAAAGCAGAAAACATACCATTTCCGGGAACTTTTAGAATCGACTTATCTATTCTGCTTCCATCTTTCGTTAATAATTTCGATACCAAATGAATGGTATCTCGCTGAGGACTAAATTCATAAGAAGAAAACACCCTGTGAGATAAAAACTTATCAAAAGATTGCAAAGCCTTAACGTCTGTATCCATATAAATTCCGCCAAAATGATACAGAGCATAAATGCGAGTATAATCTGCAACAAACGCAAATTTGCCTGCATCGTACGCTTCTTTTGTAAAAGGTATAGAAGTAATGTCAATATCTTGCTCTGTCCAACATTTGAAAGTATAGTCAGGCATTAGTTTCTTCCAGCCTGATATGTATTGCAAATCAGCTTTCGGCATAGGCTTAGCTCCAAACCAACAATAATGAATAATTTTAGGTACCATTTTATTAATTTATAAAAAAGTTAGTATAAGGTATAATAGTTGGGAATGTCTCCCCAGTAGCATGTCTTGCGATTATACCCTTGCTATCTACATTAACAATAAAAACACAAAAAAACAACACCATAACATAGAATGCAAATCCGTATAAAACTCGCCTATTTTTTACCAAATAGTCTGCCATGATTGGACACATTAGTATTATGATTGTTGTGAAAATTTGAGTTCCCCTAACAGATAGCTCATAAACAAAGCTCAAAGAGTTATATAAAAACAGACCCAAGAAAAGCACATTGAAATATTTTGCCATATCTTGATGCTTTTTTCTGAAAATCCAAACAAAAATCAAAATCACATACAAGAAATATGTAAAAGAACTGAACATCCTAAACTCTTGACCTAACCTCTCTGCTCTATTTGAGTATGTTACCACGTTGTTTGCAAGATATTCTATACCAATATTTTCAAAAAAACATGATAGAGAGATAGGTATAATTACAGATATTAGCCACAATGCGACGTAAATATAACTATTATAAAATCTATTAGGAATAATTAGCATGAAAACCCCCATAACTGCTACATCATGTATAAGCGTAGCAAACACAATCAGTGGAATGGCTATTTTGAAGTTTTTTCTATAGCAAAATGCAGTCAAAACGAGCCCGATAGAGAGAAACATACGAGCTTGATTCATTAAATTTGCGAAAAAATAAAAGCTAAACAATATCAACAAAGCCATAAGCAGAAACTTTGTATTCTTTTTTATTACAAAAGCAAATAAAATAATAGTTGTTGCCGAAACAAGAAACACAAAAACAATATAATTTAAATAAAAGGCTAAAAAGCCAAATAAATAACCCCATCGAGAAGTTTCTATTAAATCAGTCACTGAACTTGAGCTTTCTATAAGAAGTTTATATAAATGATAATCTTCGCCACAAGTTCTAAAACCAACAATAAAAATAAGAGCTAAAATATAAACATGAAACAATTTTATTCTTACCGAATAAGGGATAAAAGGCTCTATAATAGCCGAAATTAAAAGTATTGCGAATATGAATAAGTATATTTCCATTTAAAAATCAAAAATTTAATTTTTCAAATAGTTTTTCCCATTGTAAGCCTATTTTATTTTGCTCAAATCTCTTTGAACTTTCTATTGCATTTATAGCCATCTTGTTCCTTTCTTGAGAATTGCTCATTATATGGCTAAGTTTTTCAACATATTCATCTACATTCCCCTCTTGGACTATATAGCCATCTGTCCCGTCTGATATTATATCTTGCAGGGATTTATACGTATCAAAAGCAATTGGCACAACACCCATTTGTTGTGATTCGGTAAGTGTAAGTCCCCAGCCCTCAAAAGAAGATGTCATCATAAAAACAGATGCTTTTTTGTAATATTCCAAAGGATTCTTTACTCCTTCAAATTTCACTTGCTTCAAGTTTAGTTTGTTTGCCAAACTAAGATAATCTTTTTTGTTGTCTCCGTCTCCTAATATTACCAACTTCCAATCAGTAAAGACAGCTTTTTTCTCAATAACACTCCAAATTTTAAGAGCCAAAGATATTCTTTTCTGATATTCTTCTAATCGAGAAACTATCAAAACTTCCTTTTTTTTTCGATTTAGTTCTTCTACCGGCAAAAAATCATTGAAAGATAAAGCATTAGGAATTACTGAAATCTTACGAGTTTCGGTAAGTCCAGCGTAGGTTTTAAAATCGTCAATAAAATGCTTAGACAAAAGCACCAATCTATCGGCATTATCGTAAGCCTTTTTATAGTGTTTTTTATTGTCAATAGCTTGTTTTAAAAAGAAAATAGGATGTATAGATAGTTTTATTAGGGATTTAATTTTTTCTGAAATACTTTTGCTAACGACAAATTGCTTTTTTATTCTCTCGAAAGTGAAAAAATTTGTTTCCGCCCCAGGGTTGTAATGATGCACTGAAATTATTTTACAAGAAGGATTATTTTTTATGGCGTTTTTAAAAACTTTAACTTTATCAAAAGCTCCTTGTATAATAATCAAATCAATTTTATTTTTTTCTACAAATTGCTTGATTTGTCTAATGCTATTTTTTTGCGATAATCTCTCTTTGTCGCAAAATATTGTTTTGTTTAATTTTGTGTCAATATCCCAAGTGTACATCGAAAAGCAGGTGTGTGTGTTAGACAAATACCCCACCAAAGAATCTGTAATTCTTTCCGTGCCTCCTTTTTGAGGAGAAACATCATAATGTGTAAAAAACAATATATTCATACTTTTAAATACTAGTAGCAATAAAATCTTCCGAATTAATTTTCAATTCTTCTAACTTTTGCTTTGCCGCTTTCCAATCTATGGTTCTATTCATACAATCGGATAAATCCCCTGATTCCTCATCATAAACTCTTTCTCTTAGCCCTATTTCTTTAAGAAAATCATAAATACGTATATTTCCCGAAGCAAATCTGTTTCGTAATGGAATAACTAAAAATGGTTTTTCAAATAATATGCAAAATACCATACCGTGAAAAGATGTTGTTATTACCGATTCGGCATCCTTAATATAACCAAGCCATTCAGAAATAGTCGCTTGAATATTCAAATGTCCGGGAATAAGCTCTCTTGCCTCAAAATACCCTGATGATGTTACTATTCTAACATCTAAATCCGTTTGAGATACATATTGCTTTATTTCATTCCAATAAACTTCTTCTGATGTTGCAACATTTAAGAAATATAAAAAAACATAATTTTTAGTTTTTTCTTTTGAGATACAAAGTTTTAAATAATTGTTTGCATCTAACAAAAGCGTTGGGTCTAACACTAAGGCAGTATCTACATATCCAGCCGATTTACACAATTCTAATCCTTTTTTCTCTCGTACAGAAATAGCATCAAAAGCAGATAAATAGTCAGTAAAGATTTTCATTTCATTTTCTTCTATAACTCTTCCTATACTTGCAGCATATGATATTCGCTTTATATTTTTATCGCCAAATGACAAAAACCAACCTGCAGTATTGGGATTTTTTAATGGATGACGCCAAACCTGATCGCTTCCACATATATAAGCATCTGCAATAGGAGGATTTTCGCGAAGTTCTACGATAGAATTATATGTTTTATTTGTGGAAACAACAAATTGATTTTTAAAATTTTCAAAGCATCTTTCTTTATCAAGTTCTTTATTTAAAGATTTAAGCCTTTTTGCTATTTTTTTTTCTAATTTTAAATCATGGTCAACTTTTCCTAATAACTTTTTCCATGCATTTTTATCAAAAATTTTTAAAATGATTTTTTTAATGAGCGCATCTGTTTTTCTTGTAGGCATATATTTTATAAGAAAAACTTCGTGTCCCTTATCTCTCAAGTAAGTTTGCAATGCGTATGCTTGCAATACTTGACCATAATTATTTTGTGTGTCGAAATATGTAACTACTCCTATTTTCATTTCTTCAATTTACTCTTTATAAAACTTACAATTTTATTTCTCATATCCTTATTCACACCAACATAAAAAACAGTTACTAAAATACAAACTGTGGAAACAAAACATACAATAATAAAGTTTATTATTCCACTGCCTACATAATAGTACGCCAATATCGGTATAGGAATAGCTATCAAACACACTTTTAAACAAGGACTAAATACATTCATAATATCTTGAAAAGTATAGTTTGCTATTTTACAAATTAAAATCGGTTTTATAACCAAACCCAAGAGAGCATACGAAATGACTCCAGCATAAGATAAAGTAACAGGCGAAAAACCCGCTTTAAACAAAAAATATATTATTGGAAATCGAATAAATCCCACAAGAGGACTAATTAAAGCATTTTCTCTTAATTGCCCCTTAGCATACAAAGCAGTATAAAATGAAGTATCAAAAACAGAAAACAGACTTTGAATAATTATCAGTTGTAAAAATATAACAGAATATTCCGGCACTTGTCCCAACCATAATTGCAATAGTGGTTCCGCCAAAAGAATAATGGGTAAACCAAGCAGTAGCATTAAGTAAAAAGAAAATTTTGCGGAATTAAGTAATAATTGTTTAGAACCGATATAATCTTCAGCAGCATATTTTTTGACAATTTGCGGATTGACAGCGGTTCTGAAATTTTGTATAAATTGCATTGCTGTCATATTTACTTGCGTAGATATTGCCCTTGCTGCTACAACTGCCGGACTAAAAAATATGCCGGTAATAATATTTGTCCCCTGTTCATTCAGCGCGATTGACACTTGTGCAAACAAACTCCAACCGGAAAAACCACCAACTGACTTCAATATATCCTTGTCAAGCAAAAATTTATAATGCGTTTCTTTGAATTTTGAAACACAATAGAAACGATAAAACAATGCTATTCCCATTGTAACAATGCACAATAGAATAGCATACAATATCAGTTTATCATAATTCCCAACTTTCAACAAATACACTACACCTAATTTCAGAGAAACTTCTACAATACTTACATACGCAAACACATTCATTTTTTCGTGAGAAATAATGGAAGCATTGTAGGGTACTTGTGTCATTGTAATAACCGCAGTTAATACGGATATATGATATACCCATAAAGCAGCATTCATTCTATCGGATGGGATTACCAATTTATTGTAAACAAACCACAAACCGATAGTCTCAGCCAATATTACAACAATAATTGCAATAATGATGTGTGTATTCAGTAAAGTGGAAAACGTTTTTTGCAATTTTTCGAAATTTCTTGTCCCAAGTTCAAAAGCAAGAAAACGAGAACTACCTGTACTTAAAGCACCATTCAAAAACGACAACATCCCCACAACACCACCAACCACAGCATACAATCCAAAATCTTCTACACCCAAAGTTTGTAACACCACCCTCGAAGTGTATAGCGTAACAAGCATAATAACCATCATTCGGAAGTATAGAAAAATGGTGTTTTTTGCTATAGTTTGGTTGTTGGTTGTTGGTTGTTGGTTCATTTATCTCTACAAACAATATTTATTTTAGTAGTTTTATTGCCTTTTTCCAAATTTTAGTCGAAAGCAAAAACAATTTTCCAAAATAATTATCTTTGTTATAACTTGTTGTATAAATCCATTTGTTTTTGAATTTATTTTCTTTTAAATAATCAATAAAATACAAATTCAATCCTTCCGTCGAAATATTATTTTCCTTCGCATATTTAGCGATAATACGGTCAGTATCGGCATCAAAAGCATAGTCTATACCGTAAATATAATTGTTAGATTTATAATAATCCAAAGTTCTTTTTATACCCTCTTTCAATGATATGCTTTGCTTAAACTCCGGCACAATAGATTTTAATTTTTGGTTACTGATTTTTGCATTACAGGCGCGCCCTCCTAAAATTTCGCCTTTACGTGAAGGTATCTCTTGTGCATAATATTCCGGCGAAATATCAAAGACTTTCACTTCTTTATTTAATAATTTCGAAAGAACATCTAACACCTCTTTCTCAGTCGGTGTTTCATCGCCTACCACATTAAATGCCTCGTTGAATGCTTTTTCATTATTTAACAAACCTATCACCCCAACAGCAAAGTCATCAACGTGAGTTAGATTGTGAAAATTTCCCCCTTTGTTCCAAGTTATAATAGGTTTTCCGTTTAAAATACGTCCTATTATTGTCCAATGATAACCATACGGCGGAGTTATTCCATAAGGAATTCGCGTGTTGCCGTAAGTTACTCCCGGTCTTACTATTGTATAATTTGTATTGCTCTCTTGAGCCATTTTTATTAGCAGTTGTTCACTTTTATTTTTATCGATACTGTACTTCCACACGGGGTTAATTTGTGGAGCATCTTCATCGAACAAACTGTATTCCATGTTATTATATACAGCACATGAAGATATAAAAATATACTGCTTCGCTTTGTCTTTAAATAAGTTGAAACTATATTCCAACTCCTTTTCTGTGAAACAAATAAAATCAATTACAGCGTCAAAAAAATGATTTTTAAGTAAAGAAAGTACTTTTGCCTTATCTTTAACATCGGCTTTCAGTAAATGAACTTTTTGCGGAATTAAATTCATACGATTACCTCGATTAATCATATAAACTTCCATCCCTTGTTTTAAGGCTTCCTGCGTAATCGCAGTACTTAATACCCCTGTTCCGCCAATCAATAATAGTTTCATATAATAACATTAATTATACAACCACCCCAAGAATATCCTACACCAAAACCGGCTAACATCACTTGCATCCCATTTTTTATAATATCGCTGTTTATCGCATCTTTTAGTGCTATCGGCACAGTTGAAGAAACCGTATTACCTGTTTTTTCCAAATCAATATAAAACTTTTCTTTCGGTATGTCACAAACTTTTCGGATAGTGTTTAACATAAATTTGTTTGCTTGATGAAAAACAAACATATCTATATTGTCTTTTTCAATGTTATTTTTTTCTAATACTTGCTGCATCAATGCCGGTACGGCTTCCAACGTGAAGTTAAAAATTTCCGAACCATTCATATACAAATGATCGGACGATTTTATAGAACCTCCTTCATCAGTGCCACAATCATTTAGAGCATTGCATTCGCGGAAAGCACCTGTTTTTACTATCAAATTTTCGGCTCCTGCACCGTTTGTTCCCAAAGAAAAGTCTCCAATTTCGGCAAAACCATCGGTAGAGACCAATGTTGCAGCTGCCCCATCGCCAAATATCGACCTATTACCTTTATCGATAGAATGAATCTGTTTGTTATACGTTTCAGCCGTGAGTAACAGTATATTTTTTGCAATTCCGGCATAAATCAAACCTTTTGCCAAAGCAAGTCCATAAACATAGCCCGAACAGCCTAAATTATAATCAAACGCACCTGCCGTTGTGGGAATACCTAATTTATCTTGCAGTACACAAGCCGTTGTTGGCAAGAAATAATCAGGACTTTGCGTACACAACATAATGAAATCAATATCATTTGCCGAAATTTGATGTTCTTCAAACATTTTTCTTGCAGCACATAATGCCATATCTCCTGCGGTTTCATCAGGCTTAGCTATATGGCGACTCAAAATTCCTGTTTTGTTTGCTACTTTTTCTGCATCCCATTCGGGAAAGTCTTTTACCAATTCTTCATTGGTGACAATTCTTTCCGGTAAATAGTATGATATGGCTTTAATAAATGCTTTCATAATTGTTTAATTTAAAGTGTAACCTCCGTCAATAACTAAACTCGAACCGGTAACCCAAGAGCTTGCATCTGACAATAAATAAATTGTAGCATAAGCCACTTCCTCCGGTTTACCGTAACGCTTTAACGGATACCGCTTTTTGTCTTCTACAAGTTGTTCTTCGTCAATTACTCCACCATCGAAAATGTGCGTTTCAATCATACCAGGATTAACGCTATTTACCCGAATACCTTTTGCTGCCAAATCAAGCGCCATATTTTTCATTACGCCATTGATAGCTCCTTTTGAAGCAGAGTACATAGAATTTCCTCCCCATACACAAGCATTACCCGAAATAGAAGAAATAAACACAATCGAAGCATTTTTTACCAGTTTTTTATTTTTGACAAGTTGAGCCGAAAATAATGTTGGTGCTGTAAAATTCACATTCATTACCTCCTCCAACGAAGCCGCATCAACAAACGGGAAGAGCAATGTCCGCACAATTCCGGCACAATTGACCAAACCATCAAGTTTTGGAGCTTGTTCCACAAGTGAAATCCGGTCTCTTTCAACTGCCAAATCGGCAAGAATCAACGAATGCCCGTCTCCATACATTTGCGACAATGTTTCTTGTAAGCGTTCTTCATTACGGGCAGTTATTATAACCTTTGCTCCCATTTTTGAACATTCAGTAGCAATAGCACGTCCAATACCCGATGAGGCTCCGGTAACCAAAATCTGTTTCCCCAACAGAGAAAAAGGATTTAGTTGATTACTGCCCATTACAATGAAACGATAAAATCAAACAAATCTTTTATTGTTTCGCACGAGCGAATTTCTTTTCCGGTTATGGTTTTGCCGTATTCGGTTTTCACAAGAGCAATAATGCCAAGAGTAGTCAATGAACTCCATTCGTCCAGTTCTTGGAATACAGTGTCGACTTGCATTTCCGATGCATCTGTATCGTCAAATAGTTCTGCAAATTTTTCAATAAAATCTTGTAATTCCATATTTTTAAATATTTTAAATTAGTATTTCCAATAAACATCTTCATCTACCACTACGGCAGGAACTCCCGAAACCATTGTAAACGCAGGCACTGCGTTTGCCACTAATGATTTGGCGCCAATAATAGCTCCATCGCCAATTTTTGCCCCTGCAATAATGGTACAGCCTTCGCACAGCCAAGCGTGTTGCCCAATAACTACCGATCGAGTATCTTTGTATCCACGGCGGGCAATATAATGATTTCCGTTATTATCACGAATGGTAATATTGCGTCCTAACATGACATATTCGCCAAGTGTAATGGCTTCGCCACAAATAATAGTGGCATTTATATTTGTTGCTCCTTTACCTTTGATATGCAATTTTGCATTTTTAAAAATTTCAATATCAGAGCCATATCCAACAGAAAAATCGCTATCAATTAATAATTGAGCCTTATTTTCTATCAATAATCGGGTTTCAAGTTTTGAAGAAGCAAACTTTTTCCAACCCAATGTAAAGATTCCATTTAGTACAACTTCTGCTCCTTTTTTAATGTCTAAAACACAATGTTTGTTTATGACAATAAAATGTCCTGCCAATATTTTATTTTCAATTTGTTTACAGAAAAGATTATATTTAATGTTCTGATACCAAGTTTTTATATTTAATCCCGATACTTTATAAACCCTGAAAAGAAATTTCAAAAGATTTTTAATTTTTCTTCTGGCGGTAAGCGGATTGTTATTAAGTGGTTTTATGTATTTTTCCGCAACTTCCTTAAACGGCAACTTATCTAAATCTTCATAAAAAGACTTCCTGTCAACTACAGGCAGATTTAAAGATTTTGTCAATGCCGGATTTCCCTTAAAAATCGTATCAAAAGTAATTGGTTTAGATAATAGAGTGGATTGAATTTGTTCGTAATATTTTTTACCTTTTTGAGAATTTGTCATTACTAAAGATGTGCCCAAATCATTATCCAATTCCTTGCCAACAACCCGTTCTGCCCCCCAAAAATCAGCTATCGTAATATCTGCAATACGAGGAAAACCTTTGAATTGACAGTCATAACACGAAGGACGACTATAAACACCCGTTTGCAAATATCCAATGGTGAAAAAACTTGTTTCTTTTGTATCGTAAAGAACCTCTTTGTTTTCAAAAACTATTTTGCTTGTCAATTCCCGCCAACCCAATTCTTTATTTTTAGCTTTAAAATAAACTACTTTAGAGTTAAATCTGTCTTCCAAATAATCTAAATATTTACGAAAAACTTTTGGAGAATTAATTCCGCGACAAATGAAATCAACAATTATCAAATTTTCATAATCTTTTCTTAAAAAAGCTCGTAGAGCACTCATTTGGCAAGGCGTTCCGCAAACTAACACTTTTTCGCCTTGTTTTAACAAGTCTTTTACCGCCGTGTAAAAACCCAAAGCATTACTTTGTAAATATTTACTGCTTCGCAATGCAGACAAATCTTTTTTGTCGTTAGAAATAAAATGTCTTACAGAAAAATTTTCATTAAAAATAGCCCCTCCTACATAACCACCATCACGATATGTTTTTTCTGCCAAAGCGGAAAAAACTCCACCGGAAGTACTGTCAAAACGAATTTCCAAATTTTTATGAATCGCCGCATGACATTCTGACTGTCCCAAATCATTTTTCTTTAATGATTGAATATTGATAATTGGGCAAGTTTTTTCACACAATCCGCAATCATTACATTTTTCAGCATCAACTTTGGGATACCAAAAGCCTTCTATGTCAGTTATAAATGTAATCGCATTGCGACTGCAAATATCACCACAAGCATTACAGCCACAACAATCTTTTTTATCTGTAATATTTATCATCTGTTTATAATTTTAATAACTTATAGAATGACGGGTCAAAATTAGGTTTATTTTTCTGTAAATTTAAACAAAATATTGATTTTCAACCAGTCCATTCGCATAAGTTATTGAATTACAATCATTTCGCTTAGTATAATTTTTCCAAAAATCTTATGGAAATTTCATATTTTGTAAATTCAATACCAAACATGTTGAATACTCATTTTGCCATAAAGTATGTCAGTATTCATTACCATTTGTATACTTGCTTGTTGCGGTTGTTTGAGGATTTTAGTGTAAAATTTTCTTTTTCAACTGTTCAAATTCTTGCGAAGTAAAGCACCTGCGTCTAATCTTTTGCTGTTTTTCGAGGTGGTGGAAATTTTCCACCACATACTGTTTTTCAGCACTTTATACTTTTTTTAACGATTTTTTAGGCACCTGCACCGTAATCGCCACCACCCCACAAATCTGTATCAACACCTGCGTTTTGCCGCTAATCCGTATCAATTCGCCTTCTACACCGCAAAAATCGCCTTCTATAATTTGTACTCTATCGCCTTTGGCAAATGTTTCGGTACTCACTTGAACAATTCCCGTATCGGCAACAGCACACACTCGCATAAAATCGTGCATTTGTTTTTCGGGCACAATCATTGTTTTGTGCGTGCACTTGTCTATCATAAATGATAGCTTTAAGCCATTTTCGTTTATCAGCAAATAGGCTTGGTCTTTGGTAGTGCGTACAAATATAATGTTTGCCAACACTGCCTTTTGCACCATTCGTTTGCGACCGCCATAAATGCGCACTTCACTGCGTACGGGAATAAAATGTTCGATACCAATAATCTCTAATTTTTTTTTCACTGCCAATTCTTGATTAGCACGTGTACGCGCAACAAACCAAAATTCAGTATTTTGCTCATTATCAATTTGTTGCATATTCAAAAATCAGAGTTCATGGTACGCTTCGCGGTATGTATGGTACATACATAATCACCGAAAATTAGAAAAACTACGCAAAAATACAACTTAATTGAAAATTGACAATTGAAAATTGTCAATTAAATCTTCTAATTGTTCGATATTTTTAAATATATCGAACTTTTTAGTTCGTAATCCGCAATTTGTAATTCGCAATTACGTATTTTTGCATTGCAATTTTCAACTTTCAATTAACTTCGTTGAGCCCCTTCGGGGTTCTCAATTTTCAATTAACAAAATGCAAGTATCCGTTTTTATTCCCTGTTTTATAGACCAATTATTCCCCCAAACGGGTGAAAATTTTATACAATTATTACAAAAAGCAGGTTGCACTACACAGTACAATCCTGAGCAAACGTGCTGCGGACAACCGTCGTATAACAGTGGCTACACCGCCGAAACGCAAGCCATGGCACGCAAATTTCTGAAAGATTTTGCAGGCGAAGATATTATTGTAAGTCCGGGAGGTTCGTGCACCGGATTTGTGAAACGACACTACGCCTCGTTGTTTGATACCCAGAATGAAAAAGAACAGGCGCAGGCGTTGGGCACACGTATGTACGAAGTGTGTGATTTTTTGGTAAATCACTTGAAAATAACCGATGTAGGAGCTGAATTTCCGGCAAAAGTGTGTGTGCATGATGCGTGTGCCGCATTGCGTGAATACGGTTTACGCAACGAACCACGGCAATTGCTTGCCAATGTAAAAGGTTTGGAAATCGTAGAAATGCCTGAAAGCGATACCTGTTGCGGGTTTGGCGGCACATTTTCGGTAAAACAACCTGCTATATCGCAAGCTATGGTTGAACAAAAAGTGCACAATGCCATAGAAAGCGGCGCCGAATATATTACCTCAACCGAAGCTTCGTGTTTAATGAATATAGCTGCTTATATTGAAAAAAATAATTGCCCTATAAAAGCTATACACATTATTGATATTTTGGTGGGAAAGAAAATTTAGAACAATTTGTTTTTAATGCGCAAGCGCATTTTCAAAGTAAACACGAAGGCACGAAGACAGAAAGACACGAAGTTAGAAAATATATGAAATCACGAGAAGAATATGAACGAATAGGGAAAATAATTCTTGATTGTGCTTTTGAAGTACATAAAGAATTGGGAGCAGGATTTTTAGAAAGTGTTTACGAAGAATGTCTTGTTTTTGAATTAAAAAAGAAAGGATTGAATGTTGAGAATCAAGTTTATTTACCTGTTTATTACAAAGGAGAAAAGTTAAATAAATTTTTTAGAATGGATGTTCTTGTTGAAGGAATTATAGCTCTTGAACTAAAATCGGCAAATGCTTTATATCCGATTGATGAGTTTCAATTGGTTTCTTATATGAAATTGGCAGATATTAAATTAGGATATTTGATTAATTTTAATGAAATTTTGTTGAAAGACGGAATCAAAAGGAAATACAATAATTATTACTTTAACAACGAAAAATAAAAATCTTCGTGTCTTTCTGTCTTCGTGCCTTCGTGTTTACTATAAAAACGCGCTTGCGCGCAAGAATGAACACGAAGACAGAAAGGAACAAAGACACAAAGTTTAAAAATAAAAAATGAATTTGTCAATTTTTAATTCATAATATGAATTACTTTTGCAAAAAATAAACAAAAATGTTAGATTATATTATTTGGAATATGCAGCCCGAAATTATTGAAGGGTTGCGCGTGCGTTGGTATGGGCTGTTTTTCGCCATAGGATTTTTTGTGTCGTATTATTATCTGGGAAAAATTTTCAAACGAGAAGGTTTGTCGCAAAAGAAATTAGATAATTTTACTTTTATTACTTTTATTTTACTAATTGTAGGTTTACGTTTGATGCACTGTTTGGCTTACGAATGGGAGGTGTATTCGCAAGACCCTATACGGATTTTATTCATTTGGGAAGGCGGTTTGGCAAGTCATGGCGGCGCAATTGGGCTATTGCTTTCGTTTATTATTTTTGCCGGAAAATCGAAAGAATCGTTTTGGTGGATAGCCTCACGAGCAGCCATAGTTATACCGTTTACGGCAGGTTGTGTGCGTTTGGGTAATTTAATGAATTCCGAGATTTATGGTGTAGCTTCGCAATTGCCGTGGGCATTTGTGTTTGTTCGCGATGCAGTAATTCACACAACTCCGCAACAACTAACCGACATTCTAACACAATCGGGCATAGTTTCAACAGATTTATACAATCAATTACTGCAATTTTTTAGTGCGCACGGCGAATTGTTTGCACGAGGCTTGCCTTATTCTTCATTGCAAACCATGCTTATAGAAAGTCGTTTTATGCTTGCCGAACGGTCGGATTTATTGATATCGACACTGCTGCAAAAAGGATTGTTGCAAGCGCACCACCCAACGCAGATTTACGAAGCGCTTGTGTATTTTGCTACTTTTGCAGTGCTTATGTGGTATTATTTTTCACGCAAAACCGTGCAAGCCGTTTCCAATTATTTTATTTTAGGATTTATTTTTGTTGTAATTTTCGGTTTCCGTTTTGTGGTAGAATTTATCAAAAACGACCAAGTTGCCTTTGAACAGGGTATGACGCTCAATATGGGACAGTGGTTGAGTTTGCCGTTTATTCTGTTTGGAGTATATTGTTTCTACAAATATTTTTCGTTAACACGAAAACAGCAAGCGTAAATATTTTGAACGCAAATGACGCAAAATGCGCAAATTAACACAAGTTTTATTTGCGTAAATTTGCGCATTTTGCGTCATTTGCGTTCTTGAATTTACTTTTCTAACTCCTTCCAAGCAAGAGCACTCGCACCAAGCACCGCAGCATTCACATTTTGCAATCCGCTTTGCTGTATGGTAATTTTATTCTTAAATATTGGCAGCAAATATTCTTCCATGTACCGGCGAACAGGATTGAGCAGCACATCGCCGGCTTTTGCCACACCGCCAAAAATAAATATATGCGAAGGACTGGTGTGCGCCACCACATCGGCAAGTTTTAAGCCTAAAATTTTGCCGGTATAGTCAAAACATTCTTGCGCCAGCTCGTCGCCTTTTTTAAGAGCGGTTTCAATATCGAGCGAGGTAAGTTTATTATTGGGAATTGCGCGCAGGTCGGAAGGTTTTTGGGAATTGCACAAAATTTCGGTCATGGTGCGTACCATGCCGGTAGCCGATGCGTAGGTTTCCAAGCAGCCTCGTTTGCCACAACCGCATTGTCTGCCATCTAAAAACACGGTGGTATGACCCACTTCGCCGGCAAATCCATCGTGTCCGTACACCAAATTGCCATCGACAACTATGCCGCTGCCAAGTCCGGTGCCTAAGGTAATAACCACAAAATCACGCAAATCTTTTGCTGCGCCGTATATCATTTCGCCTATGGCGGCGGCATTGGCATCGTTGGTTATGGCTATGGCAATGTTTGGAAAAAACTCAGCCAATTTATCGCAGAAATGTACCGTGCCTTTCCATGCCAGATTCGGAGCCTCTTCTATGGTTCCTCTATGGTAATTCGCATTGGGAGCACCTATGCCTATACCCATTAATTGCCAATCGGCATGAGCAGCCAATTCGGCTTTTAGCAAACGGCTAATATTTTGTATATACGGGTCAATTTCGGCGTGTTCGCGTGTTGGTACCGATATTTCGGCAAGGCAATTTCCTTCTCTATCTACAAAACCCATTACGGTGTTTGTACCGCCTATGTCTATTCCAATTGTTATTTGTGTCATAATTTTTATGTTTTTTTGTTAAAATACAAAGATATGCAATTATGAATTACGAACATTGAAATCGGTAATAAAAAATCCCTTCATTGTAAAATGAGAGGATTTTTTTGTTGAAAATTAAAACGGCAAATCATCAGCCGGTGGAGCATCAAAATCCGGTGCTACCGGTGCGCTTGCAGGAGCAACAGCTGCTGCCGCAGGTTGTGCAGGCGTATAAGTTGATTCCGAGCCGCCTTCCCGTTTGCCCAAAAATTTAATTTCATTGGCAACTATATCGGTTGCATACTTTGTTACACCGTCTTTCTCATACGTACGATATGACAATTTTCCTTCTACATAGAGTTGCATGCCTTTTTTTACGTATTGCTCCACTGTTTTTGCCAAGCCTCGCCATACGGTAATCGAATGCCATTCGGTTTTGGTTACTCGTTGACCGGTTTTGTCGGTATAAACTTCGCTTGTTGCCAATGAAAGGCGAGCAGTAGGCAGGTCTTCGCTTATGTAACGCACTTCGGGGTCGTTGCCTACATTGCCTACTAAAATTACTTTGTTAATCATTTTTTTTTAGAGATTAGTTATTAGAATTAGTTATTAAAAAATTTTTGATGTTGATTTACTTTGATATTCAATTGATATTCATTGTTTTAATGTGCCAATTAGATAATATGCCAATGTGCCAATAAATGTAATTAATTGTTTAATTTTCTAATTGTCGTATTGGCATATTGTCACATTGTCGTATTGGCATATTGTCACATTGTCGTATTGACTTATTGGCACATTATATAGTTCACAATCCAATCGCCAACTTCACTTGTCGATTTTGCATTTTCTTTCGTAATATCTTCGGTTACAAATCCTTGTTCGAGCGAAGCTGCTACGGCTTTGCGAATAAGTGCGCCTTCTTCTTTCAAATCAAATGCATATTCAAACATCATTGCTGCCGAAAGAATTGTTGCCACCGGATTGGCAATGTTTTTGCCTGCCGCTTGTGGGTATGAACCGTGAATTGGTTCAAATACGCTTGTGTGCAAGCCAATAGATGCGCTTGGCAACAAACCAAGTGAACCGGTAATTACCGAAGCCTCGTCGGTCAAAATGTCGCCAAACATATTTTCGGTTACCATAACATCGAAATTTTTAGGCCATTGTATGATTTGCATTGCGGCATTGTCCACAAACATATATTGTGTTTCAACTTCGGGGTAGGTTGGCGCCATTTCTTGGGCAATTTGCCGCCACAAACGTGATGTTTCAAGTACATTTGCTTTATCTACCACTGTCAATTTTTTGTTGCGCTTCATAGCATATTCGTAGGCAAGTTTCAAAATACGCTCAACTTCGGCACGAGTGTACACGCAGTTGTCGAACGCTGTGTTGTCGTTATCTTTTCTGCCTTTTTCGCCGAAATAAATACCACCGGTAAGTTCACGAATACACATAAAATTTGCACCTTCCACCAAATCTTTACGCAGCGGTGATTTGTGTAGCAGCGAATCAAATGTTTCCACCGGACGAAGATTGGCATACAAGCCCAATTGTTTGCGCATACGCAACAACCCTTGTTCGGGGCGAACTTTTGCCGTGGGGTTGTTATCGAATCGAGGGTCGCCAATTGCACCGAAAAGTACCGCATCGGCTGCCATACATATTTCATGCGTTGCTTCGGGGTATGGGTCGCCCACTGCGTCAATTGCGCAGGCACCGGTAATTGCCTCGGTATAAGTAAATTCGTGTCCGAATTTTTTCTCGATTGCCCGTGTTACTTTCAATGCTTCACGAATGATTTCGGGACCAATGCCGTCGCCGGCTAATACTGCTATGGTTGCTTTCATTTTTTTAAGGAAGCCCCCTAAATCCCCCTCAAGGGGACTTAAAGCCCCCACCCCCTTCGACTTCGTTCAGCGAACACAGGAGGCTTTGAGTTGTGGTTATTTTTGGGAAACTGTGGTTTAATTGTTTATACTATTTTATCTATATATTTTTCATTTCAAATTTATTTTGTTCTTTTGCCGCGCTTCAGCAAGTCCCCCCTGAGGGGGGATTTAGGGGGGCTTTTTTTTCGTATGCTTCAATAGCCGCCTTCCTATCAAGCAAATAATCAATATCATCAAAACCT